>JAYEMY010000300.1:0-8496 GCA_034718455.1 Thermodesulfobacteriota bacterium | reverse complement strand
CTATGGTCGTAGATTGCGGAATTATTCCTGCAGTGCCATCAAGCGTGATATCGTTGGTAAATGACGAACCACTGGTACTCAGAAAGGGTAAGGGTGATTGCTCAATCTTTACTGATGCTGAATGTTGGTAATCATTCACTCCCCCCCTGACAGCCAACAGCCTTTTTCGGGTTTCAAAGCACAATCCATTGAGAATACGCCTTTTGGTGCAACCTTGTCCGCGATTGAAACCCTGCAAAAGCCTGTCGGCTGCCAGGGAGTGTGAACGGTTACGAATGTTGAGTCCTGAATTATGGAAAAAAATTAGACTTCAAGTCCTTGCCTGTCTTAAAAACTACGCGGTAACTTGAAGGACATGTTGTGAGCAAACCTGTCTTGGGGTTTACAAATTCACGTTTTTTTTGCCTATGTAGTGAAAAACTTCCTATTCCCCTGATCTCTATCCTCCTCTTTTTTTTAAGTGCTGAAATCATCGAGTCAAAGACCACGTCAACTACGGTTTCGAGGTCTTTTTTCCTGTGTTGCGAAAAACCCTGCTGCAACATGACAACAATGTCACCCTTCAATATAGACTGTGGCTGTTGCTCAGATTCCATAAGAAACCGGGCTGCCTGCGGAAGATCCCAGTAACTGCCGGAGAGCATTGCCCAAGGTTTTTGCCCCTTCTTCCTGTAAAAGCTCCCTCATGATTGAAATGCGGTCTTTCCTGGGATAGACGAGTTCAGGCCTTCCTTCTATTCCCGCCAGACCGGAAGCCTTATCTACAGCCACGCTGAAGTTGCCCAGTTGGTCTACCAGTTTGGCATCCAGGGCCTGATGACCTGTCATAATACGTCCATCAGCAATGGCTGAAACCTGTTCTTCAGGCAGCTTTCGACTCGTGGCTACTGCCGTTACGAATTGTTTCTGTATGTCTTGCATTACTCCCTGGAGCAAGGTCCGTTCATCTTCTGTCATATCTCTGGTGATGGAACCTAAATCCTTGAAAGTTCCGCTCTTTACCACGGTTGTCTTGATCCCGAATTTTTCCAGCAGGCCTTCTATATTGGGCACCTTCATAATAACCCCGATACTTGCCGTCACAGTGCCGGGGTTGGCTACAATATACCTGGCACCTAAAGATGCATAGTACCCACCTGATGCTGCTACTGTGGCAAGAGATGCCACTACAGGCTTTTCCTGGTCCAGCCTTTGGATCTCTTCATATAGTTCCTGAGACGCTCCAACCGCACCACCAGGACTGTTTATACGGATTACCACGGCCTTGATTTTATGATCATATCGAAAATCCCTCAGGGCTTTTATGGTAGCCGCGGGCTCAGTAATAAGACCTTTGATATCCACCACTCCGATTTTATCTCCGTTGTAGATCGAAGGACTGGTAATCCCGCCCTTTGTTGCCCACAATATTAATAGAAAAAAGGCCACTGTGATGAGTATGGTAAACACTCCGATGGTGGCCAGAGCTACCAATAACGGATGGGCAGATCGGCTTTCTTTGCGTGTCCGCAACTCTTGCATGATCCCGGCTTATTCTTCCTGGTCCTTGTCTTCCTCAGAACGAGTACGATTGTGCTGTTGTACTAATTCTTCCTGAAGCAGGCTGCCCAAAGTAGTACCGGCAGACCTGTTGACGCCGCTGTACTCATTAAAATGTGAACGCTCCTCATCTTCAGATATCCGCTTAACAGAGAGCCCTATACGCCTCTCCAGAGGGGCTACATGGATAACCTTGGCACTGATTTCATCTCCTACCTGAAATATTCCAACCGGTGTCTTGATCTTGCCGGGTCCCAACTCAGAAATGTGAATCAGGCCCTCCACTCCTTCTTCAAGCTCAACAAATACCCCAAAATCCGTTACATTCGTTACTTTGCCTGCAACTTGGCTATCAACAGGATATCTCTCAGGAGCCGACTCCCACGGATCAGGATAAAGCTGCTTAACGCCCAGGGAAAAACGTTCCTTTTCCTTGTCGATATTGAGTACTACGGCCTGGATAGTCTCCCCTTTTTTATAAATTTCATTGGGATGTTTGATCCTTTTGCTCCAGGAGAGGTCTGAGATATGAACAAGTCCGTCTATGCCTTCCTCAATGCCTATGAACAGACCGAACTCAGTGATATTCTTTACAGCTCCCTCAATTACCGTGCCAATTGGATAGCGATCCTGGACCAGGTCCCATGGGTTGGGTTCTATTTGCTTCAGCCCAAGGGATATTCTCTGAGCCTTGGAGTCAACCTTGAGTACAATTGCCTCGACAATATCTCCCACATTAACCATCTGGGAGGGATGACGTATACGCTTTGTCCACGACATTTCAGACACATGGATTAGGCCCTCTACGCCTTCCTCAAGTTCTATAAATACACCGTAATCAGTAAGGCTTACTACCTTGCCGGTCACTTTTTCTCCCATAGGGTATTTCTCTTCCACTCGCAGCCAAGGATCCTCCGTAAGCTGCTTCATGCCCAAGGAAACCTTTTCATTTTCACGATCAAATGTGAGAATTTTTACTTTAATTGTGTCACCCACATTAAAGAGTCTGGAAGGATGTTCTACCCGTCCCCATGACATGTCGGTGATATGGAGAAGCCCATCGATCCCTCCAAGATCTACAAATACGCCATAATCCGTGATATTTTTGACATCTCCTTCTAGGATCTGCCCTTCTTCAAGAGAAGCCAGGGTATTAACCCTTTTTTCCGCCATCTCTTTTTCCAGAAGGAACCTACGGGAAACCACGACATTCTCTCTGCGGCGATTACACTTCAGAATAGCACATTCTATAGTCTGATTTGCAAGGGCCTCGGGATCACGAACAGGCCTCAGATCGATTTGAGAAAAGGGTAAGAAAGCTGTTACTCCGCCCTTGCGGTCGCCAATTCGCACAGACAAGCCACCTTTTACCCTGGATGCCACGGTAGCCTTTACAGGGGTTTCTGCTTCAAATGCCTTTGCTATTTCTTCCCATACTTGACGGCGCAGGGCCTTGGAGTAGGAAAGCCTTAACATTCCCTCGTCAGGGTCCCAACGTTCAAGCAGCACCTCTACAGTATCTCCTGCGGAGACGGTTACCTCTCCTTCTTCATCACGAAATTCCCGAATCGGGATCAGACCTTCTGACTTATATCCGACGTCGATCATAACGGATTCTTTGCCGACGCGTACAACAGTACCTTCGAGGATTTCTCCTTCCTGAAAGGTGCGAAGACTTTGCTCAAAAAGGTCTTTAAACTGGTCCATGTCACCGGCTTCATCCAGCGACATATTCTCTTCTAAAACCTCGGAATCTGTTTGAGAAATTGTTGTCTCTTGATCTGAGGCGACAGTTAGAGTTTGTTCCTGAGTTACCTCACTCGCCACTTTTTCCATTACCTAATAACCCTCCTAAAAAACGAATGGTGTCTTATACCAGGACAGCTTACAAAGTTCAATGGGTATAAAAGCCAATATGCGGTTTACTGAAGACTCGAACTTACCGTCTATTAATATCTAATTTGCCTTACTTGTGGAGTCATTCATTTAGAATTAAGATGGGATTTAGGGCTTGAAACTTGAGCAAATTTCCAATTTCCAATTTCCAATTTCAATGTTCCGTGAACGGTTGCAAAATGACTTTTAGCTCAGACGACAAACAACATAAGCTTCCTCTTGCTGTATGCCTTGTAAGCGGAGGTCTCGATAGTTGTGTTACTGCTGCTATTGCTGCACGAAATTGTCGTCCGGCGTTTCTTCATGTAAATTACGGCCAGCTTACCGAAGAGCGGGAACTCCTGGCCTTTGAT
The DNA here is from genome assembly GCA_034718455.1 of Thermodesulfobacteriota bacterium. Taxonomy (GTDB): domain Bacteria; phylum Desulfobacterota; class Dissulfuribacteria; order Dissulfuribacterales; family UBA3076; genus UBA3076. The sequence continues at coordinate 4,708 of JAYEMY010000300.1, read as the reverse complement.
GCAATAGCTGATCACTATGGAGTTAAGGACCGTTTGAAGGTCGATATGCCCTATCTTAAGTCTATAGGTGGTTCCGCCCTCACAGACCCGGCAATACCAGTACCGGAAGAGTCCCTTGGGGAATCAGGAGTCCCTGTAACATATGTCCCCTTCAGGAATACCCATATGCTGGCTGTGGCAGTTTCCTGGGCAGAGGTGCTCGGAGCCGGATACATATACATAGGGGCCACGGAAGTGGATAGCTCCGGTTACCCGGACTGCAGGAAATCCTACTTTGATGCCTACCAATTGCTCATAAAAGAAGGGACTTTGCCTGAAACGAAGATTGAAATTATTACTCCATTAATCGATTATAGTAAGGGGATGGTGGTAAAAGAGGGTCTGGCTCTGAAGGCTCCTCTGCACCTCACTTGGTCATGTTATCAAAATCAAGATGTAGCATGTGGAAAATGCGATTCCTGCCTTCTGCGAATCAGAGGTTTTGCCGCAGCAGGAGTACCGGACCCTATACGATATGCTGATGTAACCGTCAACAATCAACAATCCAATGAAGTCTTTTCCTGTAAACTTTGCGGCCACTGTTGCCATGGAGAGAGCACTATCTCCCTGTCTCAGGCGGAACAGAAGGCTATAGCCTACTTTTTGGATCTTGATTCGGCCGACTTCCTTCGAAAATTTTGCGTGAAGAAAGGTAACAGGATAGAAATGAAAATTGTCGACGACCATTGTATCTTTTATGGCGATGATGGGTTCTGCAAAATTCACGAGGTCAAGCCCTTTCAATGCAGGAGATGGCCTCTTCACCCGAGCATACTCGGAGATCAAAAAGCATGGGAAGCCATAAAGGCCGACTGTCCTGGATTTGATGAAGACGCATGCTATGAGGATGTCTGCGAGCTTGTCAGGAGAGCAAATAGTGGATATTGAAAGCGTCAAACAACATGCGTTTGTATGCTGCCCCTTTGATTTACTGCTAAATAAGTACCTTCCCATCCTACTGAAAGAACACATTAATCCCGAAATAGGACTAAACGGTGAAATCCTGGACAAATTTCAACGGCCCAAATTTAAAAAAATAGCAAAAATTCTTAAAAAAGAGGGCCTGATGTGTACTATCCATGCGCCCTATTCAGACCTTTCCATGGGGGCGATAGATCGACAAGTCCGCAGGATCTCTGTAGAGAGGATAAAAAAAGCATTGGATCTTGCGTCTCTGTTTGAAGCCAGGTCTGTAGTATGCCATACAGGCTTCGATCACAGACACTACTTTAATTTAGAAGATCGTTGGATAAAAAATGCCATAGAATCTATGACTATTCTTTTGGAGTATGCATCTCCATTGAATATTCCCCTGATGCTCGAAAATGTGTATGAGTTAGATACGGTAATACATAAAGAAATCTTCAGCGGAATTAAATCACCGCTTCTCGGATTCTGTCTGGACTTCGGTCACCAGAATGTGTTTTCAAAAACCAGCCTGGACAGATGGCTGAAAGACCTGGGAGACCGACTTGGTCAGCTCCATCTCCACGACAACATGGGAGTGCATGACGATCACCTCGCTATTGGAGAAGGAGTTCTCGACTTTGACAGCCTTTTCTCGTGGCTTTACGCTCAGAGGAAAACTCCCATCCTGACTCTTGAACCACATGAAGAAGATGCTGTAATACCCTCATTGGAGGGACTTGCCGGACTGCTTAGCACTTATCCGATAATACCGGATTATGGGCCTGGGAAAAAATAACTTGGCATTTTTGATCAACTCTCGTCTGATTACACTGCAAAAAGTCCTGAAACAGAATTCCGCCAGGAAATGCTATGGAATCGACCTGAGCCGTTTTGCTATGTTCGCTCCGTGAAGTTTCTTTTTTCGTAACCGTTCACGGGATTACAACGCCCGTTTTACCGCAACCCACCGAACTGTAAGCGTTTACAGGGTGCTGCAGATGCGAGGCGGAGGGTATGCAGACGTACTCCCTGTACTTCAAGTGCCCGACAACAAAGCAGATGCGGTGCCCTGTGAACGCTTACCTTTTTTCATACTGTTCTTCCGATAAACCTTGCGGCAATCCATATGCAGGGTTATATATCTCCCACTTCTTTGACTAACGAATATATTTAAAAGAGAGGATTTTGAAAATGTCGAAGGTATGTGAAATATGTGGTAAACGCCCAACCACCGGTTGCAACGTAAGTCACGCAAACAATCATACTCGTAGACGCTGGCTGCCGAATTTGCAAAGGGTCTGGGCGGTTGTAAACGGACGGACAAAGCACATTCGTGTTTGCACCCGCTGTATTCGCTCCGGCAAAATAATCAAGCCCTCATAATTAGGTCGAATTGAGGTGATTCAGCCAGGTGAAATGCGCTCTACCAGCTTTACACCCTTAAGTGTCCTTATGCTGGAGAGAATTTTTCTTAGTTGCGTCCGGTCTTTCACATCTATAACAAAGTCCAGCATGGCAGCATAAGCCGGAGTCGTGGTGACCTTTGCCTCCAGGATATTTGCTTCTCCGGCACTTATTTCATTACTGACTGCTGCCAACATGCCCTTTTGGTCGTCTGCGCTGACTCGAATTTTGGCAGGGTAAGTAGCTTTATCAACATCGGCCCATGTAACCTCAATACGTCTGTTCGGATCTAAGTTATGGATATTAGAACAATTTTCTCTGTGAACAGTAACTCCTCTTCCCCTTGTTATGTAGCCTACAACTTCGTCTCCCGGGATCGGTGTGCAGCACCTGCCCAGATGTATCAAGATATCCTCAAGACCATGAATTAAGATGCCTTGCTGTTCTGCCTTTTCGGTAATTTGTTTTACCCTTGATTCTTTCTTTTCCGGTTCCTGTTCTTCAGGCTCACCTGCCCTCAGCTTTCTAATTATCTGGGCAGGGGCGACCTTGCCGTATCCGGCTGCGATCAGCATATCCTCCGGGGTCTTGAAAGACAGCGCCTTGGCTACTTCAGCACCTTTGGTTTTCATGAAATCGTTGAAGTCCAGCCGGTGTCTCTTGAATTCCCTGGCACAAAGATCCTTTCCCAATGCAAGGCTTTTGTCCCTCTCTTCAGTCTTAATCCATTGACGAATCCTGGCCAGTGCCCGGCTGGTCTTGGCGAGTTTAAGCCAATCCCTATTTGGGAAGTGCTTATTGGATGTAATTATCTCTACTGTTTCCCCATTATGAAATTGATATTTCAAAGGCACTATTCGGCCGTTTACCTTGGCCCCTGCACAATGGTTACCTACCTCGGTATGGATCGCATAAGCAAAGTCTATCGGAGTAGCCCCCCGTGGGAACTCTTTAACCTCTCCTCTTGGAGTAAATACGTATACTTCGTTGGGGAAGAGATCCATCTTCACTGACTCAATAAATTCTCTTGGATCATCGAGCTCCTTTTGCCATTCCGTGAGTTCAAAAAGCCAGTCAAACTGGTGTGCCTTTTCCTTGCTGAGTATTGTTCCTTCTTTATACAGCCAGTGTGCGGCAATTCCTTGATTCGCCACCACGTCCATTTCCCCTGTGCGGATCTGGATCTCCATTCTTTCTCCATGAGGACCGATAACAGTTGTGTGGAGGGACTGATACATGTTGGCCTTTGGAAGACTGATATAGTCCTTAAAACGTCCGGGAATCGGCTTCCATAGCGAGTGAACAATCCCCAGGGCCTCATAGCATTCCTTGGTACTTTTCATAATGATCCTGAAAGCGATCAGATCATAGACCTCTCCAAGGGGTACTTTTCTTGTGCGCATCTTCCTGAAGATACTGTAAAGGTGCTTGGGTCTTCCAAGGACTTTGCATAACAGACCGAAATCAGACATCTTTTTTGCTATGAGATCCCTTACTTCATCCACGTAAGCCTTTCTCTTACCCAGGCGGTCCTCCACTTCTTTGCAAAGCCTTTGGTATTCTTCAGGGTAGATATATAGAAAGGCCAGATCCTCAAGCTCGCTTTTGATCCAGCCGATCCCAAGGCGACCTGCCAGAGGGGCATAGATATCCAGAGTCTCTCTGGCGATTTTGACCCTTTTGCTATCTTTTTGATATTCCAGGGTACGCATGTTATGGAGCCTGTCAGCAAGCTTCACCAGCAGGACCCGGATATCCTTTGACATGGCGAGGATCATCTTGCGGGTATTTTCAGCCTGTTTTTGGATCTGGCTCTCAAACCGGATTTTGCTGAGTTTTGTAACCCCATCCACGATCTGGGCCACGTCTTTGCCGAATATTTCCTCCAGTTCTTCCACTGAAGCAAGGGTATCCTCTACTGTGTCATGCAGGAGACCGGCAGCTATACTGGCCAGGTCCAGATGCAAGTGTGTCAGAATATAAGCAGTTGCCAGGGGATGCGAGAGATAGGGTTCGCCGGAAAGCCTTGTCTGTCCCGCATGGACCTTGGCGGAGTATATGTAGGCCTTTTCTACCAGACTGGTGTCTGTATCCGGAAGGTAGGAATGTATCCCGTCAAGTATGTCGTTGAGACGGATCACCGTAGTATTTCAACGGCCTTTTCAACGGCTTCGTTCTTTTTTACTGAGATAGTATCGCCTGTGGCACGATTTTTGATTTCCACCTCACCTTTTTCTTTAAGTCGTTTCCCCACAACAATTTTTAACGGAATCCCCAGCAAGTCCGCATCTTTGAATTTTACACCCGGACGCTCCTTGCGGTCATCGAGCAGGACGTCCACACCCTGTGCCATCAA
>JAYEMY010000299.1:0-8501 GCA_034718455.1 Thermodesulfobacteriota bacterium | reverse complement strand
AGAATTATGAAGCGGACAATTATTTTGCCAACATTATGCTCGATTTGGACTTTAATAGACTTAACGTCCAGATTGGTGACAATTTTGCACGTGATTCTGTTGCACCTGATTCAGAAAATGATATCAGAAATGATTACTACCAGAACCGCTTCTTCCTTGATACATCGTATAAGCTTGCCGATCGCTATAAGATAAAAGGTTTTTACAGGAATGAGATCAGGGACTTTAACAGGTTTCACAAATCCTGGCAGTTTGATCCCGAGATGGATGATTATACGAAAAATGAGGTCGGATTTAACCTTTTCTACCGGTTTTTACCCCTAACCTCAGTACTTGTTGAATACGCCTATACCAATATAAACAATGACGACATGGGACTTTCAACAACCGACTCCGACACTCAGCGTTTATGGCTGGGCCTGACATGGGAAGCAACCTCAAAGATCACAGGGACAATCAAGGGCGGTTATACGTATAGAGACTACGATGGCGACACAGATGATTTTGACGGCTTCGGGATGAAAGGGGACCTGACATATAAATTGACCTCTTACACTAATATTGGTTTAAATGGATTCAGAAAGCCTGTTGATACTTCAGTTACTCAAGAGGATTCGGTTTACGGAACATACTATGTTTCTACCGGGGGGACACTCTCCGTAGACCATAGGCTCACCCATAAGATAACAGCCAATGCTCACGTGTCATACATTAATGACGACTACCAGGAAAAAGGAACGGCAGGGAAGAGAAGGGATGACGATCGCTATGGCATTGGTGTTGGTGTTAATTACCAGATCCAGGATTGGCTCGGATGTAATGTAAGTTATAATTATGTGGATAATGATTCCAACTTTGATAATGAGGACTACAGGAACAATATCGTAGCAGGCAAGATATCCCTTGCTTTTTAATTAATCCCTCAAACCTTCAGTATGCTGATTGGTCTTAGCCTTTGCTATGCGGGTGGGAATATCTTTTCATCGCCCGCTTCGCTTAAGGCTCAAAGTTCGCAAAGGTAACCCAAGACCCCTATAATATGTCTGAATTTAATTACATAAAACATAGTCCTGTCTTTGGCTTTTTCGTGTTGGTCTTTTTTTGTTCCATTTTTCTTCTCTCCTGTGCGCGTTATCCCACCATACCTGAGATAGAAAATGTTGAAAAAACAATAGAGGAAGAGGAACCGCCCGGAAGCGAAAATATCAACGAGATTTTCCAAGAGAAGGCCCCGGCTCTTATTCTCCATACTGAGACTGACAAAGCGGATTATGAAATCGGTCCGCGGGATGTCTTAGAGATAGTGATATGGGATCACGATGATTTAAAAAGAGAAGTCCATGTCTCCCGAAAAGGAGAATTTTCTTTTCCCTTAATAGGCAAGGTCTATGCAGATGGTATTACCGTGGCCCAACTGGAAAAAAAGATAGGGGACGAGCTGTCTGGAAGGTATATCATAGATCCTCAGGTATCGATCACAGTAAAAGAATATAAAAACAAACGGGTTTTTATTCTGGGAGAGGTGGAAACTCCCGGCGAATATCCCTTGACCGGAGAGACAACCCTGGTAGAGGTGCTTTCCCTGGCTGGCGGTCCCACTGGGGACGCCGGCAGCGAAGTGATAGTGATCAGGCCAAAGAATCACAGGGAAAATCCAATATCTCTGGAAGAGGCAAGAGAGGATGAAATTATCGATCTGAGTCTGAGAAAACTCCTTAAAGGAGATACAAGCCAAAACGTCTTTCTCGAGCCGAACGATACTATCTATATACCCCATGAGCAATACTTCTATGTGTTTGGGGAGGTTAAAAAGCCAGGGAGATACGGTATGGAAAAGGGGACCACGGTGCTTAAAGCGATCACTACCGCCGGCGGGGTCAGCGAAAAGGCAGCCATAAACAAAACCAGGATAGTCAGGGAACAGGAAGGGTCAAAAATACAGATCTCGGTGAAAATGACAGATTCCCTTGAGCCTGAAGATATCGTTATGGTCCCGGAGAGTTTTTTTTAGGGATGAAGAAAAAAATAATTTACCGCAGAGAACGCAGATAAGTATTTGAGATAGATAAAAGATGAAGAATTCGCAGAATACAGAAACCAGGATACCTGATGAATATTTAGAGGAAGAGATCCATTTAAGGGATTATCTCAGGGTAATTCTTAAGAGAAGGTGGATGATTGCCACGGTTTTTCTTGTCCTTGTGACCACGGTGATCATCAGTAACCTCAATATGGATCCTGTTTACCGGGCCACCACCCAGATCCTGATTGATAAGGAAAACCCGAATGTGGTTCATATTGAGGAAGTCGTAGGAATAAATGCCGCTGATCGAGACTATTATCAGACGCAATATGAGATCCTGAAGAGCAAGTCACTTGCCTTGAAAGTGATAAAAGACCTCGATTTGAAGAACAGTCCTGAGTTTGCCCCGGAAAACGGGGGCTTCAGCCTGATGGGGGTCTTAGGTTCTGTTTTAGGGTGGATAAAGGAAATAACCTCATCAGCGGAAAATCCGGCGGACAAAAATTTTAACCCTGACAGTGAATACAATCAGATAATAGGGGCATATTTAGGAAGGCTGGATATCTCGCCCATAAGGAACAGCCGCCTGGTAGATGTGAGTTTTGAGGGCGAAGATCCAGGGATTATAGCCAGGATTGCCAATGCTCATGCAAAGCTATATACGAAAAGCGGCCTGGAAAGAAAATACTCTGCTTCTGAAGATGCGATTGACTGGCTTAACGTGAGGATAAAGGAAGAGGCCAAGGCCCTGAAGGAAAAAGAGACCGATATTCAGAAATTTCGCGAAAAGGAAGGATTGGCAGCCATAGACTTTGAGGATCGGCAGGGCATTATCATCCAGAGTCTCAATGATTTGAATACTGCCCTGACCCAGGCGGAGACAGGGAGACTGAAAAAGGAAAATCTCTTTGCCGAACTCACCAGGCTCTTCCAACAACCTGAAATGGTTGATTCCATGCCTACAATTGTATCTAACCAGGTCATTCAGGAACTGAAAAGTCAACGTGTAGCACTTACAGGAAAATACTACAATCTGTCTAATAAATACGGCAAAGAACATCCGAAGATGGTCAGGCTCTCCGCAGCCATGAAGGGTATAGATAAGAAAATTGCCCAGGAGGTAAAGAAGACCCTGCAAAGCGTTGAAACTGAATACCGGGTGGCACTGGCTGAAGAAAAATCCATCAGGGAAGCCATGGAGAAAAAGAAAAAAGAGGCTCTGGATCTTAATGATAAACAGATAGGATACAATTCCTTAAAAAGAGATATGGATACCAGCCGTTCCCTGTATGAATCACTGCTTACAAGGGTAAAAGAAGCCGGCCTTACCGAGGGGTTGGAGTCAACCAACATCATGGTGGTTGATCCGGCCAGGGTCCCTGATTACCCGGTAAAACCCAAAAAAGCCAGGAATGTCCTTTTGGCAATAATAGTAGGTCTCACTCTGGGTGTGGGAATGGCCTTTTTCTTTGAATACCTTGATAATACCATAAATACCCCTGATGAACTTGAACGATACTTTAATGTCCCCTTTTTGGGCGTGGTAAGCAAGTTCAAGGCCAATACGCCCAGTGAAGAAATTATAGTTCATTCCAATCCCAAGTCGAATGTGGCTGAGGGCTTCAGGACCATCAGGACAAATCTTCTGTTTTCCTCCCCTGATGTTGAAAAAAAGCACATCCTGATAACATCACCACTTCCCAGGGATGGGAAGACGTTGCAGGCTGCCAATATTGCCGTCTCCTTTGCTCAGATGGGACAAAAGGTCCTTTTAATAGACGCTGACATGAGGAAGGCAAGGATTCACGAAATTTTCAATCTTGAGCGTTCTCCCGGACTGTCTGAATATCTGGCAGGGAATGAATCAAGACCCCAGCCGACTGAAATCACCGGCCTTGAAGTTTTCACCGCCGGCAGGACCTCTCCAAACCCGGCAGAGCTTCTGGGATCAAAAAGAATGAAAGAACTGCTTGAGTCCGAGAGAACCAAGGGTGATTTCGACATGATCATTATTGATTCTCCTCCTGTACTCTCAGTAGCCGACGCCGTTATTCTGTCTGCTGTTACAGACGGAGTAGTCCTGGTAGTCAATGCGGGCTCCACACCCAGGCCCGCCATTCAGCGGGCAATCCAGCAACTCTCCGATGTGGAAGCCAAAATTATCGGATGTGTCTTGAATGATATGGATTTTGAAAAAGAGAGCTACTATTATTCATACTACTACAGATATAAAAAATATTATGACCATTATTACGGGGAAGAAGAAAAGGAAAGTGCTTGACCCTTGACCCCAAGTGATAGACCTCCACTGCCACATACTTCCTAACCTGGATGACGGACCGCGGGAATGGCAAGAATCCCTTGAGATGTGCAAAATTGCCTTCAGGGACGGGATTCATACCATTGTGGCAACCCCGCATATAAAACCAGGGGTATATGAACCTGAGAAAAAACTTATTTTATCCAGGATCAAGGAACTCAACATTCGTATAAAACAAACCAATTGGGTGACCGGTTCCGTTCCGCTCACCATCCTCCCCGGTGCTGAAGTCCATTTGCAGCCGGACATTATTTCGAAAATTGATGATGTAGCCATCAATCCATTAACCGGCCCCATACGCTATTTCTGCCTGGAGTTACCTGATTATTTCCTTTTTCCCAGGGTTAAAGAATTAATCCAGGAACTCATATCAAAAGATATTGTCCCCATCCTGACCCACCCGGAAAGGAATTTGACGATTATGAGAAATAAGAAAATCCTGTTTGAATTTATCAAGGCAGGTGTTTTATCACAGGTAACTGCCATGAGCATAACAGGGGAATTCAACCGGGAGATACAAAAAATCACCAGAAAGATGATCACCTCCGGTCTGGTCCATATCATTGCCTCTGATGCGCACTCCAGAGACTGGAGGCCGCCCATTCTCTCCCGTGCAGTAGAAGAAACGGCAAAAATAATAGGAATAGACAGAGCGGAAAAGATGGTCCGTAATATCCCGCAGGCTGTTATTGAGGGAAAAGAAATTGTAGCCGTCGCGGCTTGAAGTCAGAAGTCAGAAATCAGAAGTCGGAATTGATAACCACGAACTATTACTATACGAACCAATGAACGTCTACGATTCCCCAATCAACAATCAACAATCAACAATCAACAATCCATATGACATAATTATCGAATGCGGCATCATCTTCCTCATTGTATTCACTCCTCTTGCCTTTGGCACGGTGCATGTCTGGGCCTACACGGTGATGGAGCTTATTGTCCTTTTTCTTCTGCTCGTATGGTTGCTTAAGCTCATATATTTAAACCGTTCTTTTCCTCATTTTCGGATTTCGTTTGTTAAAACGCCGTTAAATCTTCCCCTCTGCCTTTTTTTCCTGCTTGTCCTTTTCCAGATGGTCCCGTTATCCCCGTCAATAATTGAACACATCTCGCCCAATACCTATGATCTCTATATTCAAACCGTACCAGGATATGGGGTGCAGGAGGCAGACCTTAATAACACATCAGATAAAATCAGCGCCAACAGACCGCTCTCCATCTATTCTCATGCTACCAGAGATGAGCTTCTCAAGGTCCTTGCCTATGTTACTGTTTTCTTACTAATAATTAATAACATAAAAACCAGGGACCAGATGCGACGGCTTGTCCTTGCCATTATCATAACAGGGACTGTTGTGGCCTTTCTGGGAATTATGCAGATGTTGAGCGGAACCAACAAAATCTATTGGTTCTGGCTGTCAAAATACAAGATCGGCAACTATTTCGGCCCTTTTGTAAACCCCAATCACTTTGCCGGCTACATGGGGATGGTAATCCCTCTGGGTATCGGCCTCTTGATTGCTCGCTTATTTAATCGTTCATTTATTCCTGCCGGCAGTTGGCGTCACCGCCTCTCTGTTATTGAGTCTCATCTTTCAAAAAACAGTCTGCTCATATTTATAATTGTGATAATGGGATTGTCCCTGATTTTTTCTCTCTCCAGGGGAGGCATCCTGTGTTTTCTGTTCTCCATGATCTTCTTTTTTACCATCCTTGGAATAAAAAGGTCTCAAAGAAAAAAAAGGAAGATAGGCGCAGTTATCCTGGGATTGATCTTTGCTATGCTCATCTGGATAGGAATAGATCCGGTCTTAAAAGAGCTCTCAACCCTTTCTGATATCCGTTTTACTTCTTATTCAAGGACCATTATTTCAAAGGATACTCTTAATATTGCAAGGGATTTCCCTTTCTTCGGTGTCGGACTGGGGAATTTTCAGCACATTTATTCAAAATACACCACCCTGAAGACAAGGGGCTATACTCATGCGCATAATGATTACATGGAAATGCTGGCAGATACAGGTTGGTCCGGGGCCATTCTATTCTTTGGAGGAATCGTATTTCTTCTCCTAAAGACGCTTCTACTATGGCACAGAAGGAGAGATCCCTTTGTAACAGGCATAACCCTTGGGGCAGTGACCGGCGCGGTGTTTATATTGCTCCAAAACATGGTGACCTTTAACTTCCATATCCCGGCAAACGCCATGCTCTTTTTCATAATCCTCGGCCTTACAGTGGTTGTTGTTCATCCCTCCATTCCGGTACGAAACATTTCCTTCCATCCCCGGATGAAATCGGCAGTGTATTTCATGATGTTTATTCTTCTGGCAGGTTTTGCCGTTACCGTGGTCAACGCGTACCAGGGAGAAAAATATTTCAAGCTATACAAACGCTCAACCGGCCCGATGATACCGCAGGACCTGATAAAATCCATTGACTGTGACCTGTCGAACGCCGCCTTTCACTACGAACTGGGACGCTATTATGCCAAGGCCATGAGTAAATGCTGGAAGGATGGAAATTGGAAGTATGTCAAAGGCAAATGGATCTTTGAGCCAGGGAAAAATACTTCTAGTAATGGAATGATGGCACTTGACTCATTTTTTCAAGCAGTAATCCTTCAGCCGACCAATGCCTGGTACCATTTCAACCTTGGGTGGATGGTCGAACAATTAGGACGCTTCTTTCCTGAGACCACAGCCGGCCCGATAAGCCCCTATCCTTCTATCCGACCTATTGACGAGTTTAACCTGGCAATCATTCTGGCCCCTGGTAACTCATATATCAAAAAACATGCTGAAAAATCAAAGGCCGAAAGCTCAGCAAATGTAACCGTTCACACTCCCTGACAGCCGACAGGCTTTTTCGGGTTTCAACCGCGGACAAGGTTGCACCAAAAGGCGTATTCTCAACGGATTGTGCTTTGAAATCCGAAAAAGGCTGTTGGTTGTCAGGGGGGAAAGTGAATGATTATCATCAATCCAATGCGGTTACAAGCCTTCCAACCCTTTCTTCTATCTCATCCCTTATCTTGCGCATAATCTCAACCGGCTTGCCGGCAGGATCGGGCACAGACCACTCCTGATTCTCCACTCCTGAAATAAAAGGACACGTGTCTCCACAGCCCATGGATATGATCAAGTCCGGTTTTCCATAGAGGATTCCTTGTTTGATGGATTTTGGTCTGCAAAAAGCCATATCAAATCCCTTTTCTTCCATGACCTCTACCATGAGCGGATTGACCACTTGTTCGGGATAGCTCCCTGCGCTTTCAGCTTCAATTCTGTCTCCGGCATGATGTCGGGCAAAGGCGCTTGCCATCTGGCTGCGACAGGTATTCCCCATGCAGACAAAAAGGATTTTCTTTCTATTGAGAAAGGGTGTCACAAGGTCCCTTGCCTTTTCTCTCGCGTCCGTCAGAGCCGTGGGGTGCTGCTTTATCTCTCCCGGCCCTTCAATCTGTCTATAGGTAAGGCTGCCTTTAAAATGCGCCCCTACCGCGTCAAAAAAGTATTTGGCCGTGAGACCCACGCCGTCAAAGAGGTTTTTCCCCTTTGTGGCTCCCAGGGACAATAGAAAACCATGGCGCTGGTTACTGCCCGTTTCGCTCAGCCTGTGGATATATCTTCTTGCCCATAGTACCTGGGATCGATCAATCAATGCCTTCATCTGGGCTGTAGCTCCGTAAAAAAATATAGGGGTAGCCATAACGATAAGGTCTGCGCTGCGAAGCAGAGGATAAATCTGCTGCATATCATCATCAATGGGACAAAAGCCCTCCTTTTCGCAGATGCCGCATTCCTGGCATGGCGTGATACTCATGCGTGTCACATCCAGGCGCCTTGTATAGGCACCGAGGCTTCCGGCCTCAGCAAGAAATGTCGAAAGCAGAATGCCGGTGTTTCCCTTGATTCGTGGACTTCCTTGTAGTCCTAAGACAAACATGAACAGAACTCCTCAGTCTTTTGCAAAATTATGCTTTCATTGCGTCCTCAAGCTTTTTGTTGAACCTCTGAACCCTGAACCCTGAACCTTTGAACCCTTAACAGTGCCTTACAAATTGACCTGCAGGCCCTTTGTTTGCAGATATTTTTTAAGCTCCCCGATGCTTATGGTGCGATAGTGAAAAACCGAGGCAGCCAATAGAATCTGCGC
>JAYEMY010000298.1:0-2034 GCA_034718455.1 Thermodesulfobacteriota bacterium | reverse complement strand
AGTCGGGAGAGATATAATAATGATAATTGCTGAACAAAAGCCCTTGGATGAAATCCTGGAGATGATTTCCGGGGTGGAAAGGCTGCTCGTCCTTGGATGCAGAGGTTGCGTGGCAGTGTGTTCTACCGGTGGTGATAAGGAGGTGGGTGTTCTTGCCTCTGCGTTGCGCCTCGGGAGAAAAAAGGCTGGAAAACCAATAAAGATTGATGAAGCAACTTATGTCAGACAGTGCGATCCGGAATACTTGGAACCGCTGAAGGAAGATGGGAAAAAATACGACGCGGTTCTCTCAATGGCCTGCGGGGTCGGTGTAAACTTTATCGCAGACCGTTGCCCTGACGTCAATGTGCTGCCTGCCCTTAATACATCATTTTACGGTGCCAACCTGAGCAGTGGCGAGTGGGCCGAGATGTGTGCCGGCTGTGGGGCCTGTGTATTACACCTGACTGGTGGACTGTGCCCTGTCGCAAGGTGTGCCAAAAGTCTGTCCAACGGGCCATGTGGAGGTTCTGTGGGAGGCAAATGCGAGATCAACAAGGATCTGCCTTGCATATGGCACCAGATCTGTGAAAAACTGACCAGTCGAAAACAAGACCAACTACTCAGAGAGATAGTACCCATTCGCGACTGGAGACCGTCTGGTCATGGCGGGCCGCGTCGCAGGATCAGGGAGGACTTGCTACCGTGATATCAGGAAGCAATCTAGAACAGGTTTTAACCTCAGGTCAATTCACCGTGACCGGAGAACTCGGCCCACCCCAAAACGGCGATTTTGATGTAGTCCGTGATAAGGCCCGTATTCTCAGGGGCCATGTAGACGCTGTTAATATAACAGACTGTCAGACAGCTATAGTCAGGATGTCCAGCCTGACCGCGGGGCTAATTGCATTGGCGGAAGGTGTGGAACCTGTGATGCAGATGACCTGCAGGGATAGAAACCGAATCGGCATACAATCAGAGATCCTGGGGGCTTCGGCACTTGGCATAAAGAATCTCTTGTGCCTTACCGGAGATCACCAGAAATTCGGAAACCATCCCCAGGCAAAGGGTGTCTTTGACATGGACTCCATACAGCTCCTGGGTATGGTCAAGGCCATGCGGGATGATAAAAAATTCCAGTGCGGTGATGAAATCAAGTCTCATGAACCAAGGCTTTTGCTCGGTGCAGCGGCAAATCCCTTTGCCGACCCATTTGAGTATAGGCCCATAAGAGTGGCCAAGAAGGTGGAGGCCGGCGCAAGCTTCATACAGACCCAGATTATTTATAATGTCGAAAAATTTGCCAGGTTTATGGAAATCGTGAGAGACCTTGGTCTCCATGAAAAAGTCTATATCCTTGCAGGGGTGACGCCTCCCAAGTCGGTTGGAATGGCGCGGTATATGAAAAAATTCGTGCCAGGCCTTGATGTTACGGATGAGGTTATTGAACGCCTGAAAGGTGCAAAGGACCCAAAGGAAGAAGGTATCAATATCTGCGTAGATATCATAAAGCAGGTCCGTGAAATACCAGGAGTGGCAGGGGTCCACGTTATGGCCATTGGGTGGGAACAAGCGGTCCCTGAGATAGTCTCCCTTGCGGGTCTTTCTCCAAGACCGGGGGCACAGACAGTTGAACCGAGGCTGAGGAGTTCCGAGGCCATAGAGCTTATAGTATCTAAGGCAAAGGAAGATTCAAAAGCAGAGGTAGAAAAGGCGCTTGAGCAGGCCAAGTCAGAAGCCCAGGCATCAAGAGATCTTGTCGTAAAGGAAAAAGAGAGGGTGACCTCGGAAATTTCCGGTCTTAAGAGGCAGGCACAGGAAGCAAAAGCAATTGTCGGCCAAAAGGAAACTGAGATAGAGCGGCTTACCGCAGAACTTGCAAAAACCAAGGCCGGACAGGGACATGCGCAGCCTGTAAAGGGGCAGGCTGAGAAGGGAGAAAGCCGTGCACTCTCAAGCCGCGAGAGGAGCGCGTTAACATCCCTCAGGTCCGGGCTTGATGCCCTGAGCAAAGGTCTGGGCATAAATAAGGATCAGCTTGAGGCCCTGAGACGA
>JAYEMY010000297.1:0-2041 GCA_034718455.1 Thermodesulfobacteriota bacterium | reverse complement strand
TGGAAGCCTGGTCAGTACGAAATTCACCCTGGGCCAGTAAGACATCCAGCAGCCAGTTATTGAGATCATCGGGCTGCTCTCCTTCATGATAAATAAGGAACTTGGCCTTTGGCTCTTTCCTGAGAATGCGATGCTTAATGCCAAATTCGTTGTTGTCCAGTTCAACCTTAATGACATCAGGCAGGTCAAGGGCCTCATAGTCAGCACGCAACTCTTTGTCTGTGTCGTACCAGAAGACGATACGGTGCCGGTCAAAGATTTTTTTTAGTGGTTCCTGAATATTGCTCATAGTAAAAAAGTTGTCAGTTATCAGTTGTCAGAGGGCAGATGGCAGGGCTCCGGTGTTATTTTGTTCGGTAAAAGATCGGGGGCAATATATCATAATACCTCCCAGTACCCGGTCTTCTTCGATCCAACGCGGAGCAACAATCCGGCTTTCTTCAATTTGCTGATATTACGCATAATAGTTGAACGATCTTTTCCTGTGGCTGCGGATAGTTCGTTATATGATATGTTTGAAGTCAATCGTATCAACCCAATAATCTGAGTCTGCAAATCATTTAAAGATGCACTTACCTCTGCACCCTGCACCTTTAAAGCCCTATTTGCCTCTTTATTTAGTTTTAAAGGCGCTTTTTTTGTTTTTCCGTGCACCTTTGCCCTGTGGATAATAGCGATAAAGAGGCATCCCTCCCGATCATCAACGAATTCAATATCATGCCAATTTTCAAGCGCTCTGCGAATACCTGAGCCAAGTCCACGATAAGGAAGGAGTCTTTTAGCCACAAAAGAGGCCAGAATCGGATTTCGAATATTTGAGTTTCCCGTTCTTATCTTCTCAATGGTAAGATTATTGGGCAAACTACCGGGACTGATGATTTCAATCCGGTTGTCAAAAATAAAGATGCGTATAGGTGCACTGATAAAATAGTCGCGGTGCACAAGGGCATTGACCAGAAGTTCTTCAAAAACGATCTGCGGAATCTCTGGTCTACCCGGCGCGTTGACATCCTGTCCATCCTGAATCTTTAAAAGATTTCGCATAATGAAAGCCAATGCATCATCAAAAATCTTTCGCATCGGGCCGGTAAAATCTTCACTGTCCAGAAATTCAGTTACATGAATATCATTACCTGGATAGGTAACAGCTTTGACAATGAAGACAGGCTTAATCCATTCCGGACGTTCGGCAAAGAGAAGGACACCGGCCAGATTCAGCTTTCCCGTGTCAGTTGACAGATTCATATTCTGTAAAAGTTTGGTCAGCTCTTTATTGTCCTCTGGTAAGGAAAGATCAAAATAGTCACGGAGAAAATCACGAAACCGGAGTTTATCAAGTTTTTCCGGTCCAGCTTTCGTGGGCAACTCATCAGCGTGGAATTGATCCACGCTTTGGAATAGACGGCGAAGTTCTTCCTTGGAATTTACACGCCGTTTATCCGAACCGTTTTTTAGCCAAATGACCCCATTTTTGTCAAAATAGGGCTTATCGATTCCCTTGGGTACTGTCAGAACAATAATAATTCTGTTGTTGTCAGCAGGGATATTCTCGGTCTGAACAGTCAGCGGACTCCGCACATGTTGACTGGCTGTATTGCTAATCAACTGGTTGACGCGGCTTACATCTTTATTTGGTAATCCAGGCAAAGAGCCATCATCGGCAACACCTATAAAAATAACGCCACCCTCACTATTGGCAAAAGCAGCCATCTCTGCCGCCAACGAGTCAGCATTGTGCACATCCGCTTTGAATTGCCGGCGGCTGTCTTCTCCAAGAAAGATTTGCTTTTTTAATTCATTCATATTTATTTGCTTAACCCCGGCACTTTTTTCAGGGCCTTGCCAAATTTAGGGTAGTTTACTTTAACGCCGTCATCGAGGTCTATTTCGACCTTTTGGGTGGCGAGGGGGTAGAGGGTTTCTCGTTCGTAGTTATCCAGTTCGGCGATAGTTTTCTTGAGTTTTTCTATTTCTTTGAGGGCCTTTGTTTTTTCTGTCTTGGAGGCGGATGCGCTGATACTGATAGCCTCCAGGTGTTCGC
>JAYEMY010000296.1:0-2043 GCA_034718455.1 Thermodesulfobacteriota bacterium | reverse complement strand
AGCCAGCCAAGGGTCGCACCGATAAGAATGGATGAATTGATTCCCACGGCCAGACCGAAATTCGTACGGATAAGACCCATGGTCTTGACGGACACCTCCTTGGCCAGAGCTACCCCCACAAGACCTTGTTCCAAAAGGACTACCTCTGCAGTGGCCCTGGCGATATCCGAACCCTGGGCCATGGAAATACCGACCTCCGCTTCCATCAAGGCAGGTGCATCGTTGATTCCGTCCCCGACAAAGGCGACCTTGCTTCCATTGGCTTGGAATTCGGCTATTTTGGAAACTTTGTCTTCTGGCAGAAGCTCGCTGTAGAACTCGTCAAGCCCAAGGGATTCGGCAATGGCCTTGGCCCTTGTGTGGTCATCTCCGGTGAGCATCACTGTACGCTTTACCCCAAGTTCTTTGAGCCGTGCGATCACCGCCCCGGCCTCAGGCCTGATAGTGTCACTGAGTGCGATGACCCCGACGAGACGACCGTCCAGGGCCACAAAGAGCAATGCCTTTCCCTCGTCTTTTAGTCTGCTCTTGATTTCAGGAACAGGACTGAAGTCGATCCCCTCGTCGTCTTTTAGAAAATGCTCGTTACCTATAAGGAGCCTTTTTTCGTCAACATAAGTGGCCACGCCGTGAGCAACGATGAAGTCCACCTCGGAATGATCAGAGAATATTAGGGATTTCTCTTTTGCCGCCCGGACAACCGCATCAGCTATAGGATGAAAGTAATGTTCCTCCGCCGAAGCAGCCAGGGCCAGAAGACCGTCGCTGTCCATGTCTTCTACCAGGGAAATGCAGTCGGTCACCTCAAACTGCCCGGTGGTGATGGTCCCTGTCTTGTCAAAAACCACAGTGTCCACTTCGCCCATTGCCTCAATGGCCTGACCGCCCTTTACAAGGACTCCTTTCTTGCCTGCCTGATACATGGCAATCTTAATGCATACCGGTGTGGAGAGCTTGATGGCGCAGGAGTAATCCACCATAAATACAGCAGCAGCCCTTTCGATGTCCCTGGTAAGGACAGCCATCACGCCCCCCAGTGCGAATGTCAGAGGCACCAGACTATCAGCCAGTTTTTCAGACTCTCTTTGGGTGATGGATTTTGTCTTCAATGAGGATTCGATATAGCGGGAAATACGGGCCGTGGCGGTCTCGCTGCCAACGCCCACAGCTTCTATTTTGATCCTGCCTTCCTCGACTACTGTGCCGGACATTGCCGTGTCGCCGATCTCCTTCCTGACCGGCACGGACTCCCCGGTCATGGAGGCCTGGTTGACAAGGGCTGTGCCCTGCTCTATCCGACCGTCTATCGGGATAAGATCACCGGCCCCAACCACTACCAACTGACCAGGCAGGATCTCTGAAATGGATATCTGTCTTTCAGTGCCTTCCTCTTCCACCCAGGCCATACCGGTCTCAGGCCTCAAAAGGCTCCTGATCATACGGTCTGAGTTGGTTTCAGTTGTGTGATGAATATAGTCACCGGTCCTCAGCAAAAGATGAACCGCATTGGCTGTAAAGTAATCCTTCCTGAGCATGGCCAGGCTCACTGCCGTGGCATCAAGGACATCGACCTTGAGCCCTTTTGTGACAAGAGTCGTGACGCCTTCCAGAATTACCGGGGAGACTGAAAGCCATGAAATAATAGCCTTCAGACGCATGGGCAGGATAGGAAGGGCCAGGAGCACTGCTGCAGACATGATCATGCCGCTGACATCGGCCTCGGTCCTGGTATCGGTATGTCTCTGGTCCGACAGGGCTTCCTTCGGAGGAACAGCCAAAGAGAACAGAATCCTGTCGCGGGTGTGAGAATTTCCATGGTATTCTATGAGGATGGAAGAGGCCTTGCGATTTATCCTCACATCCTCAACCCCTTCTATAGCCAGGATATAGGCTTCAAAGAAAGGTATGTCCAAAGCAGGATGTGAAAGAAAAGACCCTTTGAGGCGTATCCTGCCCGGCAGCTCGTGTGCGATTTCCAAATCAACACCGGCGAGCATCTCACCGACTTGACTTGCGCTGCCTGAACTCTCTGAATTCATTGAT
>JAYEMY010000295.1:0-2050 GCA_034718455.1 Thermodesulfobacteriota bacterium | reverse complement strand
AGTTGCCCGGCTGGTTGGATCATAGGGATAGGGAGCCGGTGTGAAATTAGGCTCGCCTCCCAGTTTGCCTATGATCATCCCCAGCCAATGAAAATGCCACATCTCCTCCCTGGAGATGGAAACCAGGCTCGCACCCAGAGGCGTATCTTCTCCCTCCATATAGCCGTGAACTAGATAGCGTATGATGGCCGCATGCTCATCGGCAAGATCCCTGTTCAACCTGTCAATTAAGGCCTGTTTCTCCATGGGTAACTTCTCCTTTTTCTCCTTCTCTCAACGGACGTATAGCTCTTTTTCCAACCATGCCTTGACTTCGTCGTTTATGGCCCAGACACCCTTGATGCCACCAGCCGATTCAAGGAAGTGATCCCTCAACTCATCCGGCATATCGATTGTAGCCAGTTCAACAGCCTCTTCTGAGTTGCGCCGGATGAAAAAAATCTTTGGAGGGTCCTCCCATGTGTTCACTACAAAATAATGAGATACGTCGTCTTTTGATCTTATCATGTTTCCACTGTGAGACCAATTATTTCCCCATTCCAGGTACAGGGTAACCGCCTCTTCAGGTGTCATGTCCCAATCTATCGCGTTGATGATTTCTCTGTTTTTTCGAACTTCATTTAGTCCCATCATGGCAGTTTCCCTCCTTTTGACATTTGTCGAGATCAATCGTCATCTCAGTGGTTTCATCACATCGTTTCATTCCTATGTAATCCTGAATATCAAGATCTGTACCAAGATAAGACTGGACAGGCAAAGAGGCCTGATACATCTTTGATATTAGGTAGTTACTAACAACAAGGTCATCAATGGCACCAGCCTCATGATCGTATGAGAAGTCGAATATGAGACAATAGTGTCTCAATGAAGGGAGGAAAAGGGTAATATATTGATATTACAACAGATGTGTTAAGCCAGGACCGAGTTGAAAAACTGAGTGGAGGACGGTAAGAATTTTTGGTGAGGTCAAGATTGGGTGAAATAGGCTGACCAACTTGAAATCTTTACAGAGCTTTTGGGAAGATGTCGCAGTGTCTCATATTTGGTCTTGACACATAACTGTATCATGAGACAAACTGGAAATCGGCAAAAAACCGATTCTTCTACCCCATCCCTTGTCCTGCGCATAGCCTGAATAGATTTTTGGGAATAGCCAAATATCAGTCAAGGACAATGCCGCCAAAAAGCCTTATGGCTATGGCCAAGCCTACAGCAAAACCTGAAAATAGGCCCCTGCTGATTCCGATACTCTTTGCATAAAGAGAAAAATAATTAAGCACGGTGGCCTGGGCATCAACAAACAGGATCATGGCTACAAGGACAAAGAAGAAGGAACGATTTTTTAAGATTTCTATGTAGCTGGTTTTAGTGCCATCCTCTGATGAAATCCTTTCCCATTGCTCAGTAAAAACAAGGAGGCTAAAGGCCAGAAAGGTTGTGGCTACTCCGCCGTGAAAGATAACCGGATGCCCAAAGGCATCCATAAGGTGTTCACCAGCAAGGGGGACGGATCCCAAGGCTGCAAGTACTACAGCATTATTATAGGCAAAGGCACGTCCCCTGATTTCACTGGGTATAAATTTCGCAATAGTGGAAAAGGCCGCGGCAATAAAGGCGGAAAAGCCGATGCCATGAAGAATCCGAAGGACTTATATGGCACTCGTTATCCCTGGAACAAAATGATAAAGGATGGAGCATACGAGGATCAGGAAAAGACCCGCCAACAATACCGGTTTTTCTCCCACCCGGTCAATCGATTTGCCTGCAAAGGGCCTTACCACTGAAGAGGCCACAGAGTATATCACCATGATCAAGCCGATGGCTGTTTTAGAAACATCCAGGGAAGAAAGATAGGGTACATATAAAAAAAGGCGGTATTGGAAAATACCAGAAAGGTCAGGATATTAATAATGGCCAGCTTGTGGGTTTTTATGCAACTAACTTCGGCACTGGGAAAAAATTTGGCATTGACACGTTGATCATACTGTCATATCATTATAAACGAATAATTATTCTTTATTAAGAACCATATTTCTTTTAGCAGGCAGAT
>JAYEMY010000294.1:0-8593 GCA_034718455.1 Thermodesulfobacteriota bacterium | reverse complement strand
GGCATCGTGAGGTGCTTGAGACCCGAAAGCGTCGCCTCGAAGACGGACGAGCGACTGTGTCGTCCTGGAGCGAAGCAAAGGCCCGGCTGCTGGAAGTGGGACGATGATTGTCGATATTTCATCAGATAATGGGAGAGGGGGAAAAGGTGAAATACAAAAAGCGGTGATTGAGTTGAAGATTCTTTACAAGAGTCTTGAAAAGACCATTACAGATGGCCTAAAGCAGACCGTTGCCTATATGGACAGATGCAATGCCGGAGAGGGACACCTGGTGATCTTTGACCAGCGGGAAAATGTACACTGGGAGGAGAAGGTTTTTAAGCGGGAAGAAGGTTTTGAGGGGAAAAGCATTACTGTCTGGGGGATGTGATGTAGCCGCTCTTTCCTTACTGTGGAATTGCATCTTGCAGCAACCGCATCCACGCAGTCGATGCCGGTCTGGATATCAGAGACGTTGAGCACGCAACTCAGGCCCAGGTTTTCCCGGCGCAGGCCTAGTTCCATAAGCTTCAGCCCCGGGGATGGTACTTCTGGTGAATGGTACGCAGATGCTGAAGGTTGAGATGGGTGTATATCTGGGTAGTGCAGATGCTGCTGTGGCCCAGGAGCATCTGCACGACCCTCAGATCTGCCCCACCTTCCAGGAGATGCGTTGCAAAGGAATGGCGGAGTACGTGGGGAGAAATTTCGCTTTTAATGCCTGCTGATACGGAATAGGCCTTGAATAGCTGCCAGAACCTCTGTCTTGTAATGGGCTTCCCTGCCCTGCCGACAAATACAAAGTAACTGGCCTTTTTGCCCAGAAGCTTGGGTCTGCCGGACTTGAGGTAATTGTTCAGCCACTCTATAGCCATCCTCCCCACCGGCACTACGCGTTCTTTATTTCCTTTGCCGAGTATCCTCAGATAGCCAACCTTCATGTCTATCTGATTAAGTTTCAATCCCACGGCTTCAGAGGCCCTGAGCCCGCACGCATAAGTGAGCTCAAGGAGTGCTTTGTCCCTCAAACCAGTGGGCTTACTTACTTCAGGTTGTTCCAACAGGGTCTCAACCTCGGAGACAGATAATACTTCGGGGAGGTGGTCTCCTATTCGTGGATTATTGATTGCGGCAAGAGGTGTTGAGTCCAGGCTGTGTTCTTCCACCAGGAAACGAAAAAAACCCCTGAGAGCTGAAAGTTTTCTGGCAGTGGTCCTGGGAGAAAGGCCGGAGTCCCGAAGAGACTTTAGCCATGCCAATATGTCACTGGGTCTTACATTGTCTGGACCGGCGAGTTTTTGTTTGTCTGCAAAATCAACGAAATTTAAAAGATCACGGCTGTATTCATCAATGGTGCTGGAAGAAACCCCGCGGTCTATAGAAAGGCGGGCCATAAAGTCATCAAGAAGACCGATCCAGGAGTTGGCTGCCCCATCCGGCATATTTTTCAAGAAAGCTCTGTGAGTTGTGTCTCGGCAGTTTCCTGGATTTCCGGATTCCTGGCAGTAAGGCTCAACACTCTCAATTTACTCTCAAGGCCTCTCCGTTCAACAGTTCCCTTTTCTCCAACAAGTTCACACAGGCCCTCAATAGCCTTACATACTAATTCTGAATCATTTTTGATATCCAGAATCAGAAGGAGCGCACCCCAGTCCTGCGGCATTCCATAAGTGTCCACATAGTGTTTAACAGTAGACAGAAACCTCGTCCTGCCATAGGACTCATGTATGGCCATGAGATCTTTAGAGTGCTCCGGCCGTCCCTTGGCACCCATAAACAGTTTTTCTGCTTCCTGTAAATAGCGTTCCTTTATCCTTGGGTCTTCAAGCGCCCTTTCAAGGTTGCTGCGCTCATCATTTCTGTGTTCTGTGCTCCCACTCCTGTTGCGCATCTTGTCTATTTCTTTCCAACTTTTCCTTCTTTCTCTAACCATAGTTCTTTCTCAATTCTTTCTAGGCAAATATGAATTCAAAATCCGGGAGTACCAAGCAAGTAAGCCTTCCACCATAAACCGCACCTGTATCAATACCTACCTTGTTGGCATCAATTAATGGGACAGAAAACGGTGTATGACCGAAAATGACCCTTTGACCCCAGTCATAAGAAGATTTCAGAAAATGTGACCTGATCCAGAGGATGTCTTCAGGGCTTTGCTCGGAAATGGAGATATAGGGTCTCATGCCTGCATGTACAAATATATAATCATTGGTCTCAAAATACAAATCGAGGTGATCAAGAAAATCCCGGTGGCTTTGGGGTATATCTATTTTACCCTTTTCAACCGAATAACTCTCAAGGGTCTTTTTGCCACCGCTTGAGAGAAATAAATTATGGTCCTCGCCCTTGAGGAACTGTGTGAACATCCATTCATGGTTTCCCTTTAGAAATATTAGCCGATTTGGATGTTCTTTCTTTAGATCGAGCAATAGCTCTATTACCCCTCGAGAATCCGGTCCGCGGTCTACATAGTCTCCAAGAAAGACCATCAGGTCCTTGTCCCAGTCGAATTGAATCATGCCAAGGAGGGTCTTTAGTTGATCAAGACAACCGTGGATATCACCTATGGCAAAGATTTTTCCTGGTTTTTCACTGCTCATTTATGATTATACTGCAAAAATCCTAAAATATGATTTCTCTCAAAATACCCGAGATGCTTCCCTATCAAACAATGTTGAATGTTGAATTGTGGAAGAAGATTTAAAAGACATATTCCTTACTTCAACATTCAACATTTATAGGATACTCAAATTCCTTTCTGCGGTGTCCGACCCAGGGAATTCAGACGGTAGAGTTCGAGAATAGACACACACAAGGCCATCAGTATTGGCCCGAGTATTAACCCGAGGAAACCAAAGACACTGAGACCTCCCAGTATACTGAAAAATAGGATGAGGGTATGTATATGGGTCTTGCCGCTAATAAAGAGGGGTCTTAGGAAATAGTCTATTTGGCTGATTATCAGGACACTAAAAACAAGGAGTGTCGCAGCTTTAAGATAGAACCCAGCTAAGAACAGGTAGATTGTGGCAGGGAGCCACACCAGGGCTGGTCCTATCATTGGTATAAAGGTGGTAAGCCCCATTATCATGCCCCAAAGTAAAGCAGCAGAGAAATCAAGTGACCACATGATAAAGACGCCAAGGCCCCCTTGTATAACTGCGTTCAGCAGGTTCCCGTAAAGAGTGGCAGACAAGACGTCATCCATGACCTTTGTAAATTTTTCCACATCATGCCCTGAGAGAGGCAACAGGTCTTTAAGGGTCTGAAGCATTCGCTCTCCGTCTTTAAAAATATAGAAAAGTGTTATCAGCATCAGGGCGGCCTTAAAGATGATGCTGGCTACATTTTTGAACATCACTGTCCCCTGCTTCAGGAAAAATTCACCCATTTTTTTTGAGAAATCAATTAGTATTTCCTTGACCCTTGTCTCATGAGTCTTGAGGACATCCAGAGCGTTAGTTACTGTCTTGTTAAATATGGGAAATTTGTTTTTATCCGGCACTATGTTAAAATCCCCGGTCTGGAGGTCCTTCTCTACCTCGGTGTATACCCTGATTACCTCAGTAGTAAAACTTCCCAATAATGCGAAAACCGGAATTATGATAAAAGCGATTATAAGAATACACATCCCCAGAGACGCCAGGCCTTCAGATACCTTAAGAGTTTGTCTTATCCATCTGTATATCGGGTAAAAGAAAAGGGCCAGTATAATGGCCCAGGCTATCGGTTCAAAAAATGGCAACAAGAGCCTCAGCCCCATGGCAAGGATTAGCCCTGCAAGCCCTAATGCAAGTAAAGTCACTAATTTGTTGTTGCCGCGACTGTTATTCATGGTTACTGAATTTGTTCCGTGCCGGCAGATCATCCCTCGACAGGCCCAGGCTGTAGGCAAATTCCGTTAATAGTGAAGTATGAGAAATGCCTCTTCTGACAGAATATTTTTCTTATTATCTGTCACTGTTGGATTAAGAGTCCCTACCAGGCCAAGGGCCTTTTCCAGGCATCCTTTAAGGAATTCAGGCTTTCATTCACTACTATTTTCCCTAAATATTCAAGCTCTAATGATGGTTTTTTGATCACCTCGCCTACCATAGCACAGCCTGTATCTCCCATTGTATTCTCAAAAGACTGCTGATGCTCCTTGCTGATGGTAACAACAAAGCGGCTCTGGCTTTCACTAAAAAGCAATGTGTCCAGGCGGTCGACGTCTTCGGCAATTACAGCACCTAAGTCTATTACCATACCCAGGTCACCACTGAAAGCGACCTCTGCCAGTGAAATCCCCAATCCACCGTCAGAACAGTCATGGCAGGATGAAACAATGCCCTGATATATGGCATCTGAAAGGGCACGGTACCTGGCCGGCGCATCTTTCATCCTTACCTTCGGCACATTGTTTCCAATATAATTATACCTGGCGTAGTATTCAGAAGCACCCAGCTCAGGATAAGTTGTTCCAAGCACATAGACCAGGTCTCCCGGGTGTTTTGCATCCATGGTCACTGCAAGACGCACATCTTGTATGCGGCTTACTACCGAGAATAGCAGGGTAGGCGGGATGGATATCTTTACCCCACCGATAACAGCATCGTTTTTCATGCTATCCTTGCCTGATATGCATGGTACACCATACGTAGTGCAAATTTGGTACAGGGCCTGGTTTGCTCTTACCAACTGAGCCAATTTATAATGACCGTCCGGGGTCTTTTCCGACTGGACCGGGTCGCACCAGCAAAAGTTGTCAAGGCCGGCCATAAGATCAAGGCTGCCTCCCACTGATATGGCGTTTCTGACTGCCTCATCAACCGCGCAACATACCATGTGAAAGGTGTCTATGTCGCTGTAGCGAGGACAGATCCCATGGGCTACCACCAAGCCTTCAAAGGATTCAAGGTCCGGCCTCAAGACCGCGGCATCGCTCGGGCCGTCGTCCTTTGCCCCGGTGAGGGGCTTTATAACGCTTCCTCCCTGGACCTCGTGGTCATACTGGCGGACTACATACTCCTTGCTGCACACGTTATAGCGAGAAAGCAAGGCCTTGAGCTTTCTGCCGAGATCTGCGGGTTCAGGCAGTTCGGGTTCCTTATGCACAGGGGGAGTCCACACTGCAGTAAGTTCAAGCCCGGGAAGTCCGTTATGCACAAAGTCCAGGTCCAGATATGACGCGGTCTTTCCCTGGTACAGGCAGTGAAATTTTCCAGAGTCGGTGAAGTTTCCCAGAACCGTGGCCTCAACATCCATCTTTTCTGCAAGGCTCATGAACTCATCCAGTTTTTCCTTGGGGACTGCCACGGTCATACGTTCCTGGGCCTCGGAAAGCAGTATTTCCCATGGCTGAAGCCCTGGATATTTCAATGGTGCCCGGTCAAGATAGAGCTCAAACCCATTTGTCTCCAGTGCCATCTCACCCACAGAGGATGAAAGACCTCCTGCGCCGTTATCAGTAATGGAACTGTACAAGCATAGGTCCCGTGCCCTCAGGAGAAAGTCTGTCATTTTTTTCTGCGTTATAGGATCTCCTATCTGCACTGCCGTAGCCGGAGACCCCTCATGCAGTTCCTCGGAGGAGAAGGTCGCTCCGTGGATACCATCTTTTCCTATGCGGCCGCCGCACATGACTATGGCGTCTCCCGGCCGGGCATTTTTATCCTGGCCCGGCCTGTTGCAAATTTCCTTTGGCATAATGCCCCCTGTTCCGCAGAAGACAAGGGGTTTACCTATATAGCGCTCGTCGAAGAGGATAGACCCGTTTACTGTGGGAATGCCACTCTGGTTACCTCCGTGTTCAACACCTTCCCGCACACCTTCGAATATGCGTTTAGGGTGAAGCAGTCCCCTGGGAAGGGGCTTGTTATAATCCGGAGGCCCGAAGCAAAATACATTGGTGTTGAATATCAGCTTTGCCCCCATTCCAGTCCCAAACGGGTCCCTGTTCACCCCTACAATACCTGTAAGAGCGCCACCATAGGGATCAAGAGCAGAAGGGCTGTTATGGGTCTCAACCTTAAAAACAACATTATAATGATCATTGAATCGGATCACACCGGCATTGTCTTTAAATACGGAAAGACACCAGTCATTGGTTCCCAGCCTGTTGCGGATTTCCTTGGTCCCTCCCTGGATATAAGTATCAAAAAGGCTCTCAATTACTGTTTCTTCCCCTTGCTCATTCCTGTAATTAATGATGGAGTTAAAGATCTTGTGTTTGCAGTGTTCGGACCAGGTCTGGGCAAGGGCCTCAAGTTCAAGGTCGGTAAGTCGTTCAGTAAGCCCGACTTTGGCCCTTTCTTCCTGCACATCAGGCCTTTGGACATACTCCCTTATCTGTTTCATCTCCTTGATATTGAGTGCTAACACCCTGTCTTTTGACATGGCTGTCAGCTCCTCATCCGTCAGCACAGAGAGATCTATCTCCTTTACTTTTACTGAAGCCTTGTCTCTAACCTTGGGAACTGCATGAAAAGGACCCTGTTTTTCAGACCAAACTTCACTAAGCATATCCCTTGAGACTATAATGGTTCTCTGTATCAGATCATTCGCGAGAAGCCCTTTTGCCAGTTTTTCTATCTGATCGCTGGTAAGTTTTCCCTTAATACAGTACTGAGTAGAGGTGTACACTCCTTGGTCCCGTCCCAGGTTGCGACCGATAACCAACTCAAGGACCTCCTTTGCAGTACGACCTTCATTGTCCGTGACCCCTGGTCTAAAACCGCATTCTATCAGCCAATCCCATGAGAAATCACGTTTCTTGGCCAGCTCCAGGGCCAGAGGGCGATTTATTGCCGCTATCTGGATTACCGGGTCAGAAAAAGGACCTTCTGCAATTTCTCTCAGTTGTTCCACTGAGAGATCGATATCGATAAGATAGGCCTTGATGGTCCTGATGCCGGAGACCGCCAGTTTGAGATCCTCGCGACACTGCCTGGCGGTCTTAAGACCTTGCGGGTCTTGAAGATGAGGTTTTAATGCAACTTCTATACGATGGGGCATAATTTCTCCGCAGACTACACGACACTTGCAAAGCACAGATTGTACTTGGTGTTGTGTAGTATTGTTTCTTGTTTATCCCATCTTTTCCATTAGAGCAAGATTGATTGTGATTTTGGAAATTTCCTGTTATGGAGCCCTATGTCTATATTGTCTAAAATGCTCTTAAGGGAAATGGCCCTGCCTTTTCTGTTTTCCTTTTGTGCACTTAGCGCTCTTTTGTTGCTGGGTAGCCTGTTGCCACTTTTGGAACCTCTGCTCAGGGCAGGGATAAAATTCACCGAATTGGGCAAATTTGCCTTCTTGATGCTTCCAACATTTTGGGCATTTGTGCTGCCTATGGCCACGCTGTTAGGTGTACTTCTGGGATTTTTGCGTTTTTCCAGGGACAGTGAGATGCTCGCACTTTTTGCGTGTGGTGCAGGTCTTAAAAAACTTATAATACCTGTAATCATGGTTTCATTAACAGCATGTTTACTCAGCTTTTTTTTGTCAGCCAGTGTGATTCCAAAGGCAAAAACAGCATCCAGGAATTTTATTAGGGAGTTGACTGAACGTAGTCTGGCACGAGGAATTCCTGAAAAAATTTTTTTTTGCCCGATGTCCAAGCTCACCCTATATGTCGACAAGAGCCTTGATCAGGGTCACCGTTTCAAGGGGGTTTACATTCAGGACGCTCGAAAAAAGCGGGTTACCTACCAGATCCTGGCCGGGGATGGAGAACTGTTTGCTCAGTCGGGCGGATTGGAAGTAGGCTTGCGATTGAGCAACGGCACATTAAATCGCATAAGTGATGATTACAGCAAGACCGACACACTTGATTTCGACTCCTATGCCCTTCGTCTGAGCCTGCAGGGTAAGGACCGTAAGCAAAGAAGAGGTGAGTTGGGATTGAAGGACCTGCTTAAAGCTGCCTCAGACCCTGACACATCCGCCAAACACAGGGTGCACTATCTTACCGAGTTTCACGAGAGACTGGCAGTACCTATAGGTGCCATGATCCTGGGCATAATGGCCGCACCGTTGGGTATACTGTTCGGAAGAACTGGACTTTCAGGAGGAATTGCCTTAGGGCTTGCGGCATTTCTGGCCTACTACCTTTCCGTGGCCTTTGCAGCCAGCCTGGCCGATACAGGCAATATTTTACCTGTTATTGCCCTATGGATACCCAATTTTATCTTTGCCGGCATAACAGCCGGATTGATAATGCTGCTGCACAAACAGGGACCATTAAGGGGTTAGGATGAGTGTGCTCAGCCGGTATTTGCTTCGCAACTTCTTTTTAATGTTCGCACTGGTCCTTCCGGGACTGATCGGGATATATCTCCTGATTGAGGTGTTTGAGAGGCTGGATGATTTCATTGAAGCAAATGCGCCTATGTCCTCAGCTCTAGCCTACTTTTTTCTATCAATACCCAAAATACTCTATGAGCTGACACCCTTGGCTGTTTTACTTGCCGGGCTTCTAAGCATCATGCTCCTTTCAAGGCATATGGAGTTACTTGCTATGCGTTCCCTTGGAGTTAAGCCCTGGAAAATTATATTGTCCTTGTTACTTGCGGCTTTTTTTCTGTCAGCGATCCTGATTACCTTAAAGGCGTCATACATTCCTAAAGCAACAGAAAGG
>JAYEMY010000293.1:3824-8620 GCA_034718455.1 Thermodesulfobacteriota bacterium | reverse complement strand
CAGCGTTCCCCTTTTCAGCTAAAATACGAGTAATAGCTGCCGTAAGCGTGGTCTTACCATGATCAATATGACCAATTGTACCTACATTGACATGCGGCTTAGTACGCTCAAATTTTTGCTTGCTCATGATAATCCTCCACTAAATTATCAAGCGCTGGTTGCGTTATATCCTAGTTATATCTTTTACTCTGTCAGTAGAGCCGGTTGCGGCTCATCAACAAAATTTAATACTTGCCGTTACCATCTATAATGTGCAAATGCCTTGTTGGCCTCAGCCATACGATGGGTATCTTCCTTCTTTTTAAAGGCGGCTCCCCTTCTGTTATAAGCGTCCAGTAACTCTCCGGCCAATCGCTGGGCCATGGATTTTTCTCCCCTCTTTTTAGAAAAATTCACGAGCCATCTTATGGCCAGAGCCTGCCTCCGATCCGTTCGAACCTCAACCGGTACCTGATATGTTGCGCCGCCGACCCTCCTGGAGCGTACTTCCAGCACAGGTTTTATATTCTCCATTGCCTGTTCGAAGACATTAACAGGTTCTTCCTTAGAACGCCTTTCCACAATCTCCATAGCATCATAGAAAATTCTACGAGAAATACTCTTTTTCCCCTTACGCATCAAACCGTTAATAAACTTAGACACTAAAATATTTTTATACTTTGGGTCTGGCGCTATAATCCGTTTAGGGACTTCTCTTCTCCTTGGCATAATTATCTTACCCGTATTTTATATCTGATTTCCGCTGAGGATACCCCATCTTCTGCGTTATTTCAGTTTCTTTATTATGACGATACATTTTATAAAAAACCATATAATTCAAGATATCAACCAGCTACTTGGGCCGTTTTGTTCCGTATTTTGATCTTGCCTTTCGTCTATCTTGAACCCCAAGGGCATCCAATGTCCCTCTAACAATATGATAACGAACACCGGGAAGGTCCTTGACACGCCCTCCACGAATTAATACGACTGAGTGTTCCTGCAAGTTATGGCCGATACCTGGAATATAGGACGTAACCTCCATGCCATTGGTCAGACGTACACGAGCCACCTTTCGAAGAGCCGAGTTAGGCTTCTTTGGGGTCGTAGTATAGACACGGGTGCATACACCACGGCGCTGCGGACAGGAGTCCAAAGCAGGCGCCTTGGTCTTCTTTTTGATCTTCTTGCGCCCCTTTCGGACTAACTGATTAATAGTCGGCATCCGCACACTCCTCTTTAATGTTACCTAGAAAATTATTCTTTTAAAAAATAAAAGAGGCTTACTCCTCTTTCCTATTTTCCATAATAAAGAAAAGTGAGTCGCCTCAAGAAGAAAGCCCTTCTTCATACTGAGTTAGCCAAAATTTGTCAAGACCCATTGTCATTTTCTCTGGATATTTCATATAAGTGCAGACGAGTTTTGTGATGGAGATCAGAACCTAATTTGAGCATTTAGCTGTTAGCCATTAGCGTTTAGTTTTGAAAAATCAAGGCATTACGTTAATTAGAAATAACACCCAACGGGTTCACCCTGTTGAATCACCAAAGGGGCAGCGAAGCTGCATTCAATATCGTAATCAATCCCTTTTAGTTTAACACCCCCTTTTGCGGTCTACAAAAAATCTGTTGCAAAACGTGCAGGATAATTTCCTCCATATATATATTGACACCCAGTCGAACTTGAGCCATAAATATCTCAATTGTTTCAATTTTTGATGTTCTTTTGCGTTTAGTATCTCATTGTAACGGCGTCAAGAAGGGAAACTAGCTGGATCATTCAAGAGACATGTCTGTATTTCCAAAACATTACGGAGTGATAGTAATAGGGGCCGGGCATGCCGGGTGCGAAGCCGCCCTGGCTGCCGCGAGACTCGGGGTCCCCTGCTGCCTCCTCACAATAAACCTGGACTGCATAGCTTCCATGAGCTGCAATCCTGCTGTTGGCGGCCTGGCCAAGGGGCATTTAGTCCGGGAGGTAGACGCCCTTGGTGGCGAAATGGCGAAAAATACTGATGCCACGGGGATTCAGTTCAGACAGCTTAATACCTCAAAAGGGCCTGCGGTAAGGTCCTCCAGGGCCCAGTCAGACATGCTGCGCTATCGCCTCTCCATGAAGCAGGTCCTGGAGGACCAAGAAAACCTGGATGTATATCAGGCCATGGTAGGAAGGATACTGGCCAAGGAAGGACGGGTACACGGGATTGAAACCACGCTCGGCCAGGAAATTTATGCAAGTACTGTAGTAGTTACAACAGGAACATTTCTCAAAGGACTTATCCACATAGGGCTTAACCGTTTTCCTGCCGGACGTATGGGCGATCCTCCGTCCAACAGGCTGTCGAGATCCTTGGCGGAATTGGGTTTCCGCATCGGAAGGCTTAAGACAGGCACTACCCCTCGCCTGCACGCACGGTCAATCAATTTTAAAGGGCTTGAGGTCCAGAAAGGAGACCCACAACCAAAGCCTTTTTCATTTGCCACGAAAAAAATTCCCTTGCGACAATTACCCTGTTACCTGACCTATACCAACGATAAAACACATAAGATCATCCGAGGGGGGTTGGACAGGTCCCCGCTTTTTACCGGTGTAATCGAGGGTGTGGGTGCCAGATACTGCCCGTCAATTGAGGACAAGGTCTTCCGTTTCCCTGAAAAACCAAGGCATCAGATATTTCTGGAACCAGAGGGACTGGATACAGTTGAAATCTATCCCAACGGTATTCCCACAAGCCTGCCCATAGACGTGCAACTGGCAATGGTCAGAAGCATAGAGGGACTTGAAAATGCGGAGATACTCCGGCCCGGATATGCAATAGAGTATGACTATGCAGACCCTGTGCAGCTCAAGCCTTCCCTGGAGACCCATCTGGTCAAAGGCCTTTTCTTTGCAGGACAGATCAATGGGACATCCGGTTATGAAGAGGCTGCGGCCCAGGGCCTCATGGCAGGCATAAACGCCGGCCGGCAGGTGCGGGAAAAGGACCCTGTGATTATCGACCGGTCTCAGGCCTACATAGGCGTACTGATAGATGACCTTGTGACCAAGGGCACAAAGGAGCCCTACAGAATGTTTACCTCAAGGGCGGAGTATCGGTTGCTACTGAGGGAAGACAACGCTGATCTCAGACTTATGCCTCTTGGAAAACGTATCGGCCTTGTGGATGATAATGCATGGGTACTGTTTGAAAGAAAACAACAGGAAATTTCGCGTGGTCTTGAAATGATCAAAAGAATAAAGCTCCGCCCCGGGGCGGAGTTGAATAACTGGCTTCAATCCCTTGGTTCAAAACCCATCAGGCAGCAGGTCACTATTGAAGACATCCTGCGTCGTCCCGAGCTTGATCTCAAAGCTGTGGCCGAAAGATATACCGAGCTGAAGGACCTGTCCCATGAAGCAGCATGCCAGGTAGAAATCAAGACCAAGTACTCAGGCTACGTCACTCGTCAGGAAGCTGAGATAGCCAAATTCCGAAAATGGGAGTCTGTCCGCCTCCCATATGACCTGGACTATAAAAACATTCCCGGGCTGTCTAATGAGATCAAAGAGAAGCTGAGTGCTCAAAAACCTGATTCCCTTGGGAGGGCCTCACGGATTTCAGGAATTACACCGGCTGCAATCACGGCAGTCCGGATCTACCTGAAAAAGAAGGATCTGATCTGATTACAGACTTCCCCAACGACTCAACTATTTGACGATCTCTGGATTGGAAAATGCAACCTGAAAGAAGCCCCATGCTCGACTTCTTCCAGTTCAATGCTGCCGCCCATCTGACGAGTCAGGTCTCTGGCAAGAAACAGACCCAGCCCCAGTCCTTCCCCTTTTGTACTCGCAAATGGTTCGAAGAGCTTGTCACGCATGGCATCAGGCACACCTGCGCCATTGTCCTTTACCCTGATAGTCACCTGTTCACCGTCCCTTGCTGCGCTTATAGACAGGAGTGAGGCGGCAGTTGCCGATGAAAGGGCATTTTGCCCAAGCAAAAACAGCAGATTTTGTAACAGACCGGGATCTGTCTCAATGTTGATTCCATCCTGGCACTCGATACTTATCTCGCATGAATGATCCAGAGAATCGAGTCTTTTCTTTACATCATCAAGTAAGCGGCATAGTTCTACATCCTTGAAATATGGCTCTCTTTCCTTATAAAAATTCGATATTTCATTTATTTGCTTGGCGAGATCTCTGGCCTCATGATAAATGGATTCTGCCTGGTCCTTTAGTGCCATATCCGTGCTTAGATGTCTTGCGAGCATCTGTGCCTGCCCGGCCAGTACGGCAAGAGGAGTCTTTATCTGGTGGGCCATCTGCGCAGTCATCTGGCCGAGAAGGGCCAACCTTTCATGCTGTTTAAGCTTCCGTGCCATAAGGAAACTCTCTGTAAAGTCCTGTACAAGGACCAGATCCTGAGAGCCGGAAATCGGCAACTTGCTTAATTGAACAGCCGTCTGATCTAACTCAAGAATTCTGGGACTGTTTTCTTGCAATGATGCCAATAGCCCGGTTAAGGACTGACCGCTTCTCATATACTCGGGCAATAGGTCAACAGCACTCTGGTTTATCTCATTTATCCGGTTGCCTTTAAGTTCCACCAAACCTAGATGAAGGGCATCAGCTACTTCCCTAAGCCGCTTTGACGCCTCCATTGCTTCCTGATATTTTGCTGAAGCAAGCCCGACAAGCAACTCCGAATGGAAAGATGATGGTTCAGTACTTGAAGCCCTGCGCTTACGTAAAATCACCACCAGGGCCATACACGTAACAAACCAGAGAAAGAGTAGAATGCTTAGAGAGAAAAAACAGGTTACTGACATTA
>JAYEMY010000293.1:0-3724 GCA_034718455.1 Thermodesulfobacteriota bacterium | reverse complement strand
GAATGGAAAGATGATGGTTCAGTACTTGAAGCCCTGCGCTTACGTAAAATCACCACCAGGGCCATACACGTAACAAACCAGAGAAAGAGTAGAATGCTTAGAGAGAAAAAACAGGTTACTGACATTATAAGCGTTCACGGAACGTTGAAATTAGAAAATAGAAATTGGAAATTTGGCCTTTATGCTTTTGTACTGTTGATGAATGCATTCAATTTTGGGCCGAGTTTTTCAACTATTGCTTTGTATTCTGTTGCGTTTGACTCAGATAAAACTTTTCTTCTAATAAGTTTTCGCAACCATGATTTGGTTTCTTCAAATGAACCTCTTGAATATAGATAAAACTTTTTCCTGTCAGCGGGAGTATACCGACCATACCCTTCTGCTATATTTGCAGCTATGCTGTCAGATGATCGTATTATCTGATAGCCTACGGTGTTCTGAACCTTTTTGTTCCACTTATCAAAGTCGTGCCAGACCATATCTGATAACTCTTCTGTCAATTTGCAAACATCCAACTCGTAAACTCGTTTCATCTCTCTCCAATTTCTAATTTCAAGTTTCAAGCCGTAAACGGCTACCTGACATTACACACCTTTACCGTTTTCGGTAAAAAGGCTGAAGGAGTTAAATATTATGGAGCTTATTGAAATAATGCTTAAGCCGGAACCATGTAATCCCAATGTATTCGTGACATGCGAAGTCAGATTTTCTAAGATTGTCGGGATTAGGCCAAAGATCCCATAGACTCCACTGATTCTGAGACCACTGAAAATCACAAGGGACGGGGTGAACTTTGAGGTCCATGTCTTTTGAGATCAAGAGGACCCTCTGGATGTGTGCAGCAGATGTCACCAGATAGAAAGGCGATTGTCCCATGATTTCACTTACAGCCCTTATGTTTTCTTCGGTATCCCTGGAGTTTTCCTCCAAAGACACTTCCACGTTGTTTGGCAGACCCAGTTCTTTAAGCCAGGAGTAGGACATCTGTGCCTCAGAAGACGGACAGCCGGTAGGCCTGGCACAACCACCGACAATTACAAGCTGTTTAATAGTTGGATTGTCGCGACACAGTTCTCGAACTTCTAGTAGTCTGAGCCTTGTGCTTGGAGTAAGACGGTCTGCAATCGGCCTTTTCTCATCAGGGAAGGCCCCTCCGCATAGCATCACCACTGTAGTTATATTATCACTTGCAGATATAGTTGAATTCTCAGATTGGACTGAACGCTCAAGGCCCCAAATCAAAAAATTGGCAACAGGCGCGCTTCCGGCTGAACCATAAATAAGAAAGGCCACGACAAATAATGTTCGGGCCAAATTCCTCCGCCGCTTCAAGGGCCAGATGAAAAAGCCAAAAAAAAGGCACACAAATATCATGCCGGAAGGCATCAATAGGAGAGATATTCCTTTTTTAAAAACAAAACCCATGGCATCTAAATTCAAAGTAATAATTGAGAGATTGGGAATTAGGGAATTGAGGGATTGAAAAATCCCTCAATTTATTTAAATGGCGGGGTCGACGAGACTCGAACTCGCGACCTCTGGCGTGACAGGCCAGCGTTCTAACCAACTGAACTACGACCCCATATCTGATATCTTTTCTCAAAACGTGGTAGGCGGAACAGGGCTTGAACCTGTGACCCCCGGCTTGTAAGGCCGATGCTCTCCCAACTGAGCTACCCGCCCGCAAAGTTGCGGATATTTTGTAACATCTGATTTAATTGGTGTCAAGCTGATAGCTCAGCACTATCATTAGCGAACAACATCACCTATACGTTCGAACCTTGGCCAAAATTTATCCGAATTCCAACTCCAATAAATAGTAAATGCCTCGCCTTTCACGTCCTTAATGGGTACAAACCCCCAGAATCTGCTATCATAACTTTGATCCCGGTTATCGCCCATTACAAAAATTTTGCCCTTCGGAACAGTCACAGGTCCCATGTTATCCCTTGGTTGAACTGACCCAGGGAATATCCTGGGGTCTGTGTGCTGCATACCCTGTGGATCAGAGAATAGTTTTCCGTTCACATATACATTCTTGTTTATTACCCGGACCGTGTCCCCCTCTACGCCAATCACACGTTTTATGAAATCCTTTTCCCTGTCCCTTGGATAAATAAAGACCGCCACATCTCCGCGATCAGGTTTTTTGCCCGGGATCCAGAGTTCCCTGGTAAATGGATTCCTGACACCATAAATGAATTTATTTACGAGTATATGATCACCTATGAGAAGCGTACTCTTCATTGAACCGGAGGGGATCTTAAAGGCCTGAGCTACGAAGGTCCTGATAAATAGAGCTATAACCAGGGCAATAAGAATCGCCTGCAGATATTCCCATGCCACTAACTGCCATGAATGCTTAGACTGTTTTTTTGCTGAAAAAGTGGACTTGTTCATGGTGAGCGGATAATAACTCCATAGATTCGGGACTGCAAGTGGTCTCTTCTCTTAATTAGTGCCAGAACGGAAACCCTAAATTACACCTTCAATACGCCCAGAAAGGCCTCTTGAGGTATTTCTACATGGCCGATGTGCTTCATTTTCTTTTTTCCTTCTTTTTGCTTTTCCAGCAACTTGCGTTTACGAGTGATATCACCCCCATAGCATTTGGCTATAACGTCTTTTCTGAATGGAGCAACACGTTCTTTGGCAATAATATTGTTTCCAATGGCTGCCTGAATCACGACTTCAAACATCTGCCGGGGTATTACCTTGCGCAAGCGGCTCACAAGTTCCCTGCCCCTGTAATAGGCCTTGTCTTTATGCACTATGACCGAAAGGGCGTCAACCGGTTGTTTATTGATAAGGATGTCCAGCTTGACCAATCCGGCTGGTCTATGTTCAAGAAAGTCATAATCAATAGAGGCATAACCTCTGCTGATCGACTTTAGCTGATCGTAAAAATCCAGAACAATTTCATTGAATGGGAGTTCGTATTTTAGCAGCACCCTGTTTTCAGTGAGGTAGCGCATGTCTACCTGTTGTCCCCTTTTCTTGTCGCACAACTGCATAATAGGACCGATATATTCCTTGGGGACATAAATCTCCATTCGGACAAAAGGCTCTGCTATTTGTTCTATTTTATCCGCTGACGGCATCTGGGCGGGATTGTGTACATGAACGACTTCCCCGCTGACAAGTTCGATTTGATAAGATACTGACGGGGCCGTACTTATGAGAGACAGCTTGTACTCTCGCTCAAGACGCTCCTGCACGATTTCCATGTGAAGAAGCCCCAGGAAGCCGCACCTGAATCCGAATCCCAGGGCCGCAGAGCTTTCAGGCTCATAAGAAAATGCCGGGTCGTTCAACCATAGCTTTTCAACAGCCTCTTTCAACTGATCGTACTGGGCCGAATCTACTGGATAAAGACCGCAAAATACCATTGGCTTTACCGGCTCAAAGCCGGGCAATCGGCTTTTGGCAGAACGTTTTTCCTCTGTAATGGTATCGCCTATCCGTGTATCACGCACGGCCTTTATGCCGGCAGTAAGAAACCCCACTTCTCCAACTGTCAGTTGATCCGTATCTATCGGATTAGGGGAAAAAATACCTGTCCTGTCCACTTCATAGGTCTGATTCGTAGACATCATACGTATCCGCATACCAGGTCTCAGTGTGCCTTCTACAACCCTGATCAACACAACTGTCCCTTGATACGAATCAAACCATAAATCAAAAACAAGTGCCCTAAGTGGTTGACAGGGATCTCCTGCAGGAG
>JAYEMY010000292.1:0-8643 GCA_034718455.1 Thermodesulfobacteriota bacterium | reverse complement strand
AACATTGTATAAAAACGGACTGTTAAGCTAAAAGCTAACGGCTAATAGCTAATCGCACAAGTCATATTTTTTGAGGTATATTATCCCTAAAAGTGTAAACTACTTTTGGCTTGCTATGAAGGATGCCTAAAACATATACCCTGGGGAGGAATATTTTATGCGCCTATTAATCAGCTCGATGTTTCACAAATCTCCTTTTGAAGATTTGCAGAAGCATGCCGACAAGATCAAAGAATGCACCCAACTTTTCATGGAAGCCGCTGTTTGCCATATTGGTGAAGAATACGAACGGTTTGAAGTCTTGACAGATCAGGTGGCCCGTCTGGAAAGTCAGGCCGATGATATCAAGCGTAATATCCGCAATCATCTGCCCAGGGGCATCCTCATGCCTGTGGATAAATTCGAGTTCTTTGAATACCTCAGGGAGCAGGACAAGGTCATGGACGAAGTGGAAGAGGCCCTGTTCTGGTTATCCTTTCGGCCCAAGGCCATTCCGGACGAGGTAGCTGCTGATTTACATGACTTGGTCGAAGCCGTAATTCCGCCTATCGAAAAGCTGCCTATCCTGGTATCCCTTGCCACAGAGTACTTCAAGAGCAAGTCCACAGAACAAAGGAATAAGATTAAGAGCCTTGTACGGGATATCCGCCAACATGAAAGAGAAGCCGACCATTTGGAGCGGGAGCTGAAATTCAAGATTTTCAACACCATCAAAGATGCGCTGGTAGTATTTCATCTAGTCAGGCTTGTAGAGCATATAGGCGACATTGCCGATCACGCGCAGAATGCCTCGGACCGAATGCGGGCCATGATTGCCGAATAATATTGTTTGCCGGAGACATCAAGGAACGTACAATAAATAACTTGATAATATAGGAATTTCGAAAGAAGAAAAAAAGCATTTAAAAGAGTTTTTTCTGTATCGGTCTTCGGGGCGCTCTGGGTTTTTGGGCCTTTTCTCTGACTAGGAGTTTTTCAGGGATATCGGCAATAAAGGGGCTTGGACCGCCATGCATCATCTGTCCAAAAAGCCTTCGGTGTTTCACGTGGCTCAAGTATATTTCTTCAGATGCCCTGGTAAGGCCTACGTAAAAAAGCCGTCTTTCCTCTTCCTGGTCCGCCTCTTTCCATGGAAGTATTCCAGGCTCACATCCGACCAGGAAAACTACAGGGAATTCAAGGCCCTTGGCCGCATGGATCGAAAGCATGGACACGGCTTCTATGTTGATATCCAGCATATCCGCCTCGTTACGGAGCAGGACTGCAAGGGAGTCCACATACGGATGTCTTTTGACGGCACGCGCAAGGGCTCTGAGAAAAGGCCTGTTTGGATCGAAATCAAGAATATCGATTATGTAACTCAGGAGTTGAGGACCATCTTTGCCCTGAAGTCCGAGGTTTAAGTCTGAAAGTTTTCTGTTCCACAGGTCCTTACCACCCGGGAGCTTTAACAGATGATACCGGACAGTTCGTCCCTTCAGGACCTCCCATAGGCGCCATATAGAGCGAAGTTCTTTTTGGGTAAGCGGATCAGGGGTGTCTGCTCTCTGAAAGGGTATCCCCTGTCTTGATAGGGCCTCGGCAATCGGGTTTCCCAATGTCTTGGCCCTGAAGAGTACTGCTACATCTGAAAGGCTCCTCAGGGTGTTACCGCCGGCTGTGCCGCTGTCAAGTGAAACAAAGCTGAGCCCACCCACTATCTGTTCAATGGTCCTTGCCACCCACTTTGCCTCAACTGTGGGATCTTCAAAGGGTTTAATCCTGATTTTCGGCATCCTGTCCCTGACGGATTTCAGACTGACAGCCGATCTGTCTTTGATGATGCTTGTCGCAGCGTCGAGAAATACCTGGGGACACCTGTAGACAGTGTCCAGGACCACAGTTTTAACATTCACGAAATCCGTATTGAAACAATGTATGAACTCAGGGCTTGCGCCCCTGAATCCGTAAATGGCCTGGTTTGGATCACCGATTACCGTAATATTTCCGTTTTTCCTTGCTATTGACTTTATCAGGGTATACTGGGCAGGACTTATGTCCTGGAATTCATCTACCAGGACAAAGGGGAAATCCCTATGAAATTTTACCTTGATTTCAGTATGTTCGAGGAGCCGCAGGGCCTCCAGGAGAAGATCGTCATAGTCCCAGAGACCGTATTTTTCAAGGAGTCCATGATATGCCTGAATCAGTATCCCAAGATTTTTGTCTCCATTTATCCTTGGGGGGAAATGCTGTTTGGCCTTTGAAATACGTTCATAAAGCCCTTGAGGTTTTGGGTTTGATAATCCCAATTTTTTTGCCGCCTCTTGACAAAGATCCCTGGCATCTTTTTCGTCTATGGGAAGCCTTGCGTCTTCACCCAGGGTCTGTTTTAAAAATCCAAATGCCCAGCCATGAAATGTGCTTATTTTTGGTTTTTTTTGCCCATTATGAACGCACTCCGCAGAGGATTCGCTGTTCAGGAGCCGGGATACACGCTCGGAGATCTCATTTGCTGCCTGGTTGGTAAAGGTCATGGCAAGTATCTGGTCAGGTTTGGCAGCACCTGTTTCTATAAGGTGCCCGATTCGGTAGCTGAGGACCCTGGTCTTGCCTGTGCCGGGTCCTGCAACAACAAGAAGCGGGCCGACCCTGTGTGTTACGGCCTTATACTGAGTTGGATTTAGATTTGAAGACCTGTCAATCATTATAGTTAGTGCCTGAACGGAAACCCTAAATTTTGTTTTCTCAATTTAGGTCAGAGACAATTAACATATTAATGTTACTTCCTTTTTTAAATTCAACATTCAACATTGAGAATTGTGTCTGAACAGCCTTTTCGCTCAGACACTAGTTACACATTCTTTAGCCTGTCATGGATCATAGCGATAGTTTGTCTTTTATCTAATGACCAGTCAGGTGCCACCAGCTCATTCCTGGAAGGATCTCCTGTGAGCCTTTGGATCACAGTGCCTTTTGGAAGGGTCGCAAGGGCCCATGCAACCATTTCCACATAATCTTCCTGTGCAATGGGTTTATAATTACCAGCCCTGTAGAGCCTGTTAAGCTCAGTATTTTTCACAATGTACAGATGATGGAATTTGATTCCCTCCACCTGGAGATTTGCCAGAAGTCTGATGGTGTCTTCCATCTCGCTGCGGCCTTCCCCTGGCAATCCAAATATGATATGAGCGCATGTCATCAAGCCGTATTTTTTTGAAGATTCAACGGTCCGGACAAAATCAGACACTGTATGTT
Organism: Thermodesulfobacteriota bacterium; assembly: GCA_034718455.1. GTDB lineage: Bacteria > Desulfobacterota > Dissulfuribacteria > Dissulfuribacterales > UBA3076 > UBA3076. Next base: position 5,406 of record JAYEMY010000292.1, on the reverse strand, counting down.
TTCTGTTGATCCTGGCAAGTGTAGTATCAGAGGCGCTCTGAAGTCCATATTCCATCCAGACCATGCGCCCTTTACCAAGACGTGAAATCAACTCCAGACGTTCTTTATCCACGCAATCCGGGCGGGTGCCGATAGAAAGCCCCACCACCTCAGGCCCGACAAGGGACTGTGTGTAAACGGATTCAAGCCTTCCAACCGAAGCATATGTGTTGGAGAAAGACTGAAAGTAGGCAATAAATTTCTTGGCACCGTAGCGTCTGACTGCCCAATTGATACCGGTCTTCATCTGCTCAGCTATGTCCTTACCGGAGCCGTAGGCGCCGGTCCCTGAGCCTCTGGCATCGCAGTATATGCAACCGCCCCTGCCTTTGGTTCCATCCCGATTAGGGCATGTAAAACCCGCGTCAAGGGAAATTTTTTGTACCCTTTCCCCAAAGACCGAGCGCAGGTACTGATTAAGACTGAGATACATCAACCCCGGTACCCTCATCAGAATCAAACCAGGCCTTCAACCAACTCACGGCCTCGTCCCTGGTACTGATCGCCCCTTCCACCTGGGCCTCTTCCAGGGCATCAAGAAATTTACCTATCAATGGCCCGGGAGATAGCTCAAAGATCCTCTGAAGATCATGGCCTGTAAGGAGCCGGGGCTCCATCTTTACCGGCTTTAGCCAATCCTGATAAAAAATATGTACATTTTCCCACAGCCTGGCCAGATCTGCATCAAGCTCTGGTGGCTTAAGCGGCCCACAGCCGGACATGCTGTCAGCCATAGCAAGAAGAAAGAGGGCCGGGTAATCAGCGCCGGTTTCTATAAGGAGTCGTCTCATGGCCCGTTTAGTGGGTCCTCCCTGTCTAATATCTTTCAGGAGGTGAAACGGGCGCATGTGAAGCCCTACTGTATTGGCTACAAATATAGTTTTCTGCTTGGGCCAACGAAGACGTTTTCCTATTGCCAGAACCATGTCTGATCCAACATAATCGTGGCGGTAAAAGGTAGTGCGTCCCTGTTTTTCCCCCTTGCAGCTTGGTTTGCCGATGTCATGAAGAAAAGCCGCCCACTTAAGATCAGGAATTCGAGCACTATTTTCAGCAATCCAGTTCTCCATAGGCTCACATGGGAAAAATTTATTGCAGGGCTCGGCAATAAGATCCTCCATGGCATCAACCGCCGCAAGACTGTGACCAAGGACATCCAGATGGTGATAACCCGGCTGAGGCATACCGTCCATAGGATTGATTTCAGGTAAAAGAGCGTACAGCAACCTGACTTGAACCATCTCATGGAGTGTCCTGCCGGCCCTCTCTGACTCCATGATCAGCTTGAGTTCATGACTAATGCGCTCTGACGCAACTGAGTCTATAGAACCTGACAGGTCCTTGATGTAATCACTTGTTCGCTGCTCTATTTCAAAATCCAGTTGGGACCTGAAACGATAGGCCCTAAGGAGCCTTAGAGGATCAGATTTAAGATTTTTTTGAGAAATTGCCCTTATTATTCGATTATCAAGGTCTGCAAGACCTCCTGAAGGATCTATGATTTGGTGATTTGGTGATTTGGTGATTGGGTGATTGGATAAGCCCGGGACTTTAGAAAGAAAGGGAAGGGCTGAAGACAGTGGTACTGCCATGGCATTTATGCTGAAATCCCGCTGACACAGATCCTCCTCGATGTTATTGGCCATATCTCTGTACTGACTGAAATCCAGAATAAAATCCTTACAGACAACTCTTGCCACCCCCTCCTTCTCATCCAGCATGACAAAGTGTCCTGTTGTACTTTGGGCAAAGCGCCGGGCAAAGGCAATAGCACCATCCGGCACTACAAGATCAAGATCTACTACCTTTCTGCCCAGGAGCCAGTCTCTTACGGGCCCACCAGCCACATAGGCCTCCCTGGAAGAAGACAGGATTTCAAGCTCTTTTAAAACAGGATGTATTTCTGTGCAAGTCATGCGTAACCGATTTTTACTTCCACAATCACTAAATCACCAAATCACTAAATTCCCCAATCACTAAATCACTAAATTCCCCTGGCTAAATCATGAAGCAAAGGCCGAAATTGGCGCATTTGGGCCTGACTTTTTTTGTCGGCCTTTGGAAAAATGCGGTTGGTAAGGAGTACGACCAATATTTCATGCTCCAGGTCCATCCAGAAGGAGGTGCCTGTAAAACCCAAGTGGCCTATACTTCGAGGCGAAAAACTGCTGCCTGCACTGGAGCCGACCGGAGATGGAGTGTCAAACCCAAGGGCCCAGGTGCTGCCGGTGTCAGGACCTTGAATACGCCAAAATTCGTGAAGGAGTCCTTTTGGAAAATTAGGGACGTTGCTTCCGCCTTTATAAATATCAAGGAGTCTCAGGAGGAGTTTTGCCACTGATCCCGCAGTCCCAAAAAGACCTGCATGGCCTGAAACTCCACCGACAACCCAGGCATTCAGGTCATGGACCTCGCCGCAGACAACCCTTTTCCTGAATGGACATACCTCTGTAGGCGCTACCAGCCCATTGCAACACCTATTTTTCAAATCCTCTCTTTCCCCCTTTGTCAAAGGTGGCCCTGAGGGAATTTGCCCAATTGCCGGGGTACTTGTCAAGGGAAAATATAGACCTTTTACATTTAAAGGTTCAAACACCAACTCTTGTGCAGCATCTGCCAGGCATCTACCTGTAAGGCTTTCTATTATCCAGCCGAGGAGCATAAAACCAAGGTCGCTATATTTGGCCTGTGTTCCAGTGGGAGATATCAGGGGTTCGGCCAGGAGCAATTTTTTCATTTCCAAGAGCCGGAAATCAGGCGCCAGGTGAATTAATTCCTTATAAAATGGTCTATAGGCTGGAAGCCCGGATGTATGGCCTAAAAGGTGACTGATGGATATTTGGATTTTGTCCAACGGTACTTCGGAAAGAAATGACCCCAGAGTGTCATTAAGGTGTAATTTCCCCCTTTCTATCAAGGCCATGACAGAAAGCGCAGTGACAAGGGGTTTGGTAAGGGATGCAAGATCGTAAACCGTACAGGGACTGACCCTTGCAGACCAGGGAACATGAGTGACCCCACCCCATGCAGCCTCCAACACAATTTTTCCGCCGGTTGCTACTGTCAGTGTGGCCCCGGGGAAAAGATGACTTCCAAGGGCTTTTTCAAATAGCCTATCCAGCCCGTGAATCTCAGAATTCTGTCTGCTTTGTGCCAAAAGGGATAACCGTTCACATTCCCTGGGAGCAAATAATTACCAAAAGGGGATATCACCTGAATTGAGCTATTAGCTATTAGGGTTTAGTTTTGAAAAAATGGTTTTGTAATAGCAAAACATCCTGCTTGTCAGGGCGGTAGACCGACTTGTCGGGGCGTCAGACCTATAATCATTAAACTAATAGCTAAAGGCTAATCGCGCAATTTAGATATCAAAAAGGAACATCGTCCTCTATCGGCGGCTGTGGCGGCTCAAGGTCTGTTCCTGTTCCTGTTCCTGTCCCCGAGGCCCTGTCTCCTTTGGAATCCAGCATCATCATGTCCCTGGCAACCACTTCCGTAGTCCACCGTTTGTTCCCATCTCTGTCCTCCCAGGACCGGGTCCTGAGCTGGCCCTCCACATAGACATTGCTTCCCTTTCTAAGATACTCGCCGCATATCTCGGCAAGCCGCCTCCATGCCACCACCCGGTGCCAATCCGGATCCCCTTCCTCCCACCTGTCGTCCCGTTTGACCAGCCGGTTGGTGGCTATGCTGAGGGTAGTCACTGCAGTCCCGTCAGCGGTATAGCGGATCTCGGGGTCCGCGCCCAGACGCCCAATGAGCATGACCTTATTAAGGCTCTTTGCCATGTATTTATCCCCCCTTTCAGTTATATCTAAATTGAGCGGTTAGCCTTTAGCGGTTAGCTATTAGCTTCATAATTACAGGATGTTTTATAATTACAAACTTTCACACATTGTGTGTTATTGGTGATTAATGTAATGCCCTGATTTTTCAAAGCTAATCGCTAATGGCTAACAGCTAATCGCTCAACTTAGGTTATATCAACCTTGAATCAGCTAAACAACAAACCTGAATTCACCTTTACCCAAAAGATCGTGGAGATGTATCACTCCAACTAGTTGTCCATTTGTTTCAACAACAGGCAATACTGTGATCAGGTGTTTTTCCATAAGGACGAGGGCATCTGCCGCAAGAGCTTCTGGAGAAACACCTTTTGGATCTCTGGTCATCACCTGCTCCACAACCTTTTCTGACAGTTCCCCCATATCAATCAGCGCCCTTCTCAAGTCACCATCTGTTACAATCCCAACTACGGATTCCTCGCCATCAAGTACCAATACTGAGCCCAAGCGCTTGAGGTCCATTTCCTTAAGAATTTCGGCCATGCCGGTCCCCAGGCGGGCAAGCGGAATGTCAGCCCCGGTGATCATCACCTCTCGCACATGAACTCTAAGCCTGTCGCCTAGAGTTCCGGCAGGATGATTTTTCCTGAAATCCTCTTCATTGAATCGTCGCATTTTAAGGAGAACCACTGCCAAAGCATCACCGGCAGCTAGAGTTGCCGTAGTGCTGGCAGTAGGCGCCAGTCCGAGGGAGCAGGCCTCTTTGTCAACCCCTGTGTCGATCATTGCTTCGCTGATTCTGGCAAGGGTTGACTCTTTGTTGCCGGTTAGGGCGATTACAGGAATCCCCCTGTTTTTGAAAGCAGGTATCAAATTCCTGAGTTCCTGGGTCTCGCCGCTATTTGAGAGGGCAATTATAATATCATCTTTAGTAACCATGCCCAGATCACCATGCACAGCCTCCACCGGATGGAGAAACATGGCAGGTGTACCTGTACTGGCCAAGGTTGCGGTAATTTTTCTGCCGACAAGTCCGGATTTACCTATTCCTGTGACTATTACCCGGCCTTTAGTTTTAAGCAGCAGTTTAATGGCCTTTACAAAGCCCTTGTCCAGATGGTCTCTAACCCGTCTGATTCCTGCCATCTCAATTTCAACAACCTCCTTGGCAGCAAGAAGGATAGAATCAATATCCTCATCAAACAACAATGAATCTTTGTTCTCCATAAGATTTTTCAAACCCGTACTTTCCGATATTTTCAGCCATTAACAAAATCCATTGTACTCTGGACATGGTTGTATCTTCAAGTACTGCATATCGAATACCTTGATATTTTCAGCTTTTTACTAATATGTATACCGTAAAAATTAGGCAAAGCTGCAGATGGGATGTTCTTTATCGGAATTATGAATAAAAAAAGGGGATTACAGATAATCCGTAATCCCCTTATATTGCATGGCGTCCCCGACCGGATTTGAACCGGTGCTGCCGGCGTGAAAGGCCGGTGTCCTTGACCTGGCTAGACGACGGGGACTTTGGTAGGCCGTGCTGGATTCGAACCAGCGACTCTCTGCTTAAAAG
>JAYEMY010000291.1:0-2074 GCA_034718455.1 Thermodesulfobacteriota bacterium | reverse complement strand
GGTTTATTGAGCCCATAAAGGATGGAGATATCCATGTCAGTGAATTTTATACATCCAGGATCACCGGTGCCCTCTGTATTACAGTGTCAGGCCCGATCCGCAATTATGAAGATGAGATTGTCGGTATACTGGGAATAGATTTACGATTTGAAGACCTTGCCAAAATGGAGCAGGAATCCGAGGAATGAGAAGGGCGCTATTCGGAAGAAGTGGGCCGGTCGTACCTCTATTGCCCTGATTTTCCCTGATGTCTATTCTGTAGGCATGTCCAATCTTGGCCTCCAGTCGGTCTACGCAAGGCTTAATGCCGAAGACCGGGTGGCGGCCGAGAGATTCTTTGTACCAAATCACCAAATCACCAAATTCACTCAATCACCAAATCACCAAATCACCAAATCACCAAATTCACTCTGGCTTTCGGAAGAATCTTCCAGACCTCTGAGGGACTTTGATCTCATACTTTTTTCAGTGAGCTTTGAGTCCAGTTATCAAAACATGGTAAAGGCCCTGGAAGCAGCAGGGCTGTCTCTCAGGTCTGGAGATCGTCTGGATCAGGAACCTATTGTACTGGCAGGGGGAATTGCCACCCAGATCAATCCTGAACCCATAGCCCTTTTTGTGGATGCCTTTCTTCTTGGCGATTTTGAGGCTATTTCAGGGGCCTTTGTCTCATGCCTGCCTGAACTCATGGACCAGGGCCTTTTAAGAACCGAACGATTAAAACTGCTTGCGGACAATGTCCCCGGGGTCTATGTCCCAATATTTTACAGGCCTCTTTATAATGCCTCAGGGGATCTGGTCGAGTGGGAACATGAGCAAGGCTCTCCTTTTCCTGTTGTTCCAGCCATCTTTATCCCCAACTCCCAATCTGTAATCCCACCGGTTCCGCACACTAGGATCCTCAGCCCGGATTCTGTTTTTTCCAATATGTTTTTAATAGAACTTGCCAGGGGGTGTGGTAGGGGCTGCAGGTTCTGTGCTGCGGGATTTGTGTATCGACCTCCAAGACAATGGCCCCTTGAGAGCCTCAATGCAGCACTTCAAGAACGCAAGGATACTGACCGGGTGGGGCTGGTCGGCCTTGAGTTTCTTGGGAGGAAGGAGATTGAACAACTCTGCGGAAGGCTCCTGGACGAAGGACTGAAGCTCGCCTTTTCATCCCTCAGGGCCGATGATATTACTCAGGACCTTGTCCGCCTCCTCAAAGCCTCGGATGCCAAGTCGGCAACTATTGCACCTGAGGCAGGGTCTCAACGGCTGAGGCAGGTCATAAACAAGAATCTTAATGAAGATGTAATTCTGGGGGCGGCAGAAACACTTGTATCAGGCGGAATCCCGAATTTAAAGCTCTACTTCATGCTGGGCCTGCCCTTTGAGACCGACGAAGATGTCCAGGCTATAGTGGATCTTGTTGATAAAATCCGTCGTACCGTCAGACCAATTGGCCGATCAAGGGGTCATCTGGGCTCTATAACAGTGTCAGTCAGTACTTTTGTGCCAAAAGCATGGACCCCGATGCAGTGGGCCGGGGCTGTAAAAAAGTCAGTACTTGAACGCAGAAGGCGAATACTGGAAAAAGGTCTGCGTCGTCTGCCAAATGTGAAGCTGCAACCGGACTCTGTGCGTGATGCCCATTTTCAGACAATACTGAGCAGGGGTGACAGGAGACTTGCACCTGTTCTGGAGGCAGTTGCGCTCAGAGGAGTCACCTTGAGCAAGGCCATGAAAGAGGCTGGTCTCTCAATCGACACGTATCACAAAATCCTGGGTAGGGACATGAATTTTCCATGGGAGATAGTAGACCACAGAGTGCGCAGAGAATATCTGTGGAAAGAGTGGAACAGGGCATCAAAGGCCAAGCAAACCGCTTTTTGTGTTCCCGAAATATGTGATAGGTGCGGGGCCTGCCACATTTGATTTCTGCTAATCCAATGGGGAATACATATTAAGGCTTGCAAGGAGGGTGATGGCGGGAAAGAGTCTCTGGGGAAGAACGAGATGGAGGACAGCGGAAGCAAAAAGATGACGGTTCGAGCCGCTTTCCCATGTTCGGTTCTTTCGTCCTCTACCGGCG
>JAYEMY010000290.1:0-2079 GCA_034718455.1 Thermodesulfobacteriota bacterium | reverse complement strand
CCGTTCACACTCCCTGGCAGCCGACAGGCTTTTGCAGGGTTTCAATCGCGGACAAGGTTGCACCAAAAGGCGTATTCTCAATGGATTGTGCTTTGAAACCCGAAAAAGGCTGTTGGCTGTCAGGGGGAAGGTGAAAACATGTTTATTGGTTGAGATCAATTCTCAATAAGCTTTTTTGATCCATTTTTTAGGGTTTCCAAAAGCCGAAACCCGAAGACCGCAAAAGGACTTTTTTCAACGGAATCATACCTCACCCGCCCTTGAGCAACTGTATAACCCGTTCCAGGTCCTGGGCGGAACGATAGCGTATCTCCAGCCTGCCGCCCCTTTTAGTCTGCACTATTTTTACTTTAGAACCAAGCCGGCGAGTCAGGTCTTCGCAAAGATTCCTGATATCAGGATCTTCCCTTCGCACTCTCGCACCCGGCCTTTTTCCTTTAGCTAATAATCGACGGGCCAGGGCCTCTGCCTGTCGTACGGAAAGATCTTTTTCTATTATCTGGTCCCTTAACTCCTTTTGGCTTTCAGAATCTTCCAACATCAAAATGGCCCGGGCGTGGCCCATACTGAGCCGGCCATCAAGCAGGTCGGCCTGAGCATAGTCCGGTAATTGGAGAAGCCTCAGGAAATTGGCCACAGTGGGCCTTTCCCTTCCCACCCTTGAGGCTACCTGGGACTGTGTAAGCCCCAGCTCATCTATAAGCCTGCTATAGGCCATAGCCTCTTCCAGGGGATTCAAGTCCTCTCTCTGGATATTTTCAATCAGCGCCAGCTCAAGAAGTTCGTCAGGACTCACGTCCTTTATGACAACAGGGACCGCCTTAAGCCCGGCCTTTTGGGCCGCTCTCCATCGTCTTTCGCCGACTATCAGCTCATAAACACCGTCAATTTCCCATACCACTAAAGGCTGAAGGATACCCTTCTCCTTGATAGACTTGGCAAGGCGCTCAAGGGAATCCTGATCCATATGCTTTCGTGGCTGCTCGGGATTTGGCCGTATCTTTTCTATAGGACAAAGGAAAAATCCGGGACTCTCTAAATCATATATGTCTTCTTGAGAAAGAAGGGCTCCAAGCCCTTTGCCTAATCCCCCCTTGAGCTTCATCGTGATCTCCTCTGGCAGCCCAGGAACTCGCGGGCCAGGGCCAGGTAACTCTCTGCCCCCTTGGATCTCGGTTCGTATGAAAATATCGGTTTTCCATGACTCGGACTCTCGCCTAATTTGACGTTTCTCGGGATGGTTGTCTTGTAAACCAAGTCCCTGAAATGTGTTCGCACTTCACGCGCGACCTGAAATGCAAGACGAATGCGGTAATCGTACATGGTGAGCAACAGGCCTTCAATATGGAGCTTGGGATTGAAGTTATGTTTCACAAGCCTTATAATCTTTACTAACTGACTCAAGCCCTCAAGGGCATAATATTCACATTGCATGGGAATGATTACGGAATTGGAAGCACTCAGGGCATTTATGGTTATCAGCCCCAGAGAGGGGGGACAGTCCAATATTATATAATCAAAGGAACTTAAAGGAGCTAAAAGTCCCTTCAGTACGCCCTCCCTGTTATTGCGTCCTGCCAAATCCACCTCTATCCCCACCAGATCCATATTTGAAGGAATAATGGCAAGATTGGCAACAGATGTGGGCTGTATCACTTCGGCAGTGTCGGCCAAACCAAGTATGGAGTGATAGAGGTGTCTAGCCAGCCCCTTTTTGGCAATTCCAAGACCGCTGGAAGCGTTTCCCTGGGCATCGCAATCTACAAGCAATATAGACCTCTTGAGAATGGCCAGACCTGCTGCCAGATTTACCGCGGTTGTGGTCTTGCCAACGCCGCCTTTCTGGTTGGCCACACATATTATCTTGGTTTTTTGTAACGGTGATCTTTTCATTATTTTTACATGAAACTAACGGAATCCTTCACGACAAGTCAAAAGTGGTTTACACTTTGTTGATCTTGTGTTTTGGCAGTGAAATTGGAAATTGGAAATTGGGGAAACACAAAAAAGAAGTAGATGCGTTGCCTATTTTCAAATTTCGAATTTCCAGTTTCGACATCGGCATTCAATTCGATAATA
>JAYEMY010000289.1:0-8701 GCA_034718455.1 Thermodesulfobacteriota bacterium | reverse complement strand
TGGAAAGGAAATTTTTATTCTTGAGCTTGGCATCTGTCTTGGCAAGTTCCTTGGCAAGCTTTTTTTCCTCTTTGGTGAGCTTTCGAAGTTCTTCCTCAATATCCACAAATCCCTCAAGAGGTATGAAGATTTCAAGATCTTCGAGTATGACTGTAGCTGTACCCTCAGGACGTGGTTCTCCTTCTTTCAGGAGATTCAATGTCTCCACCCCGGCAAGGGTATTTATGGCCTTTTCCTGAGAATCCAGAAAATCGCAGGCCTTCTCAGAGTGTGGCAGTGCGATGATAATGATTTTGGCCCCGGGGTGTATTCCAAGCTCGGATCTTGCGTTTCGGATAGAACTTACCACCTCCATAACATGTTTGATTATGTCTTCCGCCTGGGCATCGTTCCATGCATCAACATGCTTTGGGAAGGGGGAAACCATGATGTAATCTCTTTGCCCTGGCAGATGGTGCCAGAGTTCCTCTGTCACAAAGGGCATAAAGGGATGAAAAAGTCTGAGGCTGTGATCAAGCACCGTGAGTGTTACCCATCTGGCTGCGTCCTGTCGATCAGGTTCAGCTCCGGTAAGTGCAGGCTTTGCAAGCTCAAGATACCAGTCGCAGTACTCATGCCAGAAAAACTGATATAGTTCTTTTGCAGCAACATCAAAGTCAAATTCATCCAGAGCCTTCCGAACAGTGCCGGTCACCTGGTTGAGGCGTGAGAGTATCCACCTTTCTGATGGATCGGAAAAAAAACCAGGCTCAGGAGGCTCAGCCACGGTCCCTTCACTGGTTTTCAGATTAAGAAGTATAAACCGGGCAGCGTTCCAGATTTTGTTGACAAAGTGGCGGTAACCCTCGATCCTCTCTTCCGCCAGCTTTATGTCTCTGCCTTGGGCTGCAAAGGCAGCCAGAGTGAAGCGTACCGCATCGGTCCCGTATTTTTCCATGATGGTCAAAGGATCAATTACATTACCCTTTGACTTGCTCATCTTTTTACCCTCGACATCCCTGATAAGGGCATGTAAATATACATGCTTAAAGGGGACATCCCCCATGAAGTGAAGGCCCATCATCATCATCCTAGCTACCCAGAAGAACAGGATGTCAAAGCTTGTTATAAGCACTGACGTGGGATAAAAGGCCTCAAGTTCAGGGGTCTTGTCGGGCCATCCTAATGTAGAGAAGGGCCAGATGGCTGAGCTGAACCAGGTATCAAGTACATCGCTTTCCTGCTCAAGGTCAGTGTTCCCACACTTGGAACATGCTTTAGGCTCCTCCCTTACTACAATGACTTCGCCGCAGGCTGCACAGGTCCATGCCGGGATACGGTGCCCCCACCAGATCTGGCGGGATATGCACCAGTCCCGGATATTGGCCATCCACTCATCATATGTCCTTTCCCATGACGCCGGGACCAGGATGGTCTGCTTATCCTTCACTGCCTTGAGGGCGGGTTCCGCCAAGGGTGCAACCTTTACAAACCACTGCTTTGAAAGTCTGGGTTCTATTACTGTCTTGCAACGATAACATATGCCCACTGCCAAATCGTAAGCCTCTTCCTTTTCCAGCAGGCCTTGTTTCTTCAGGTCAGCAATGACCTGCTTCCTGGCCTCATAGCGGTCAAGACCGGCATATTGCCCGGCAGCTTCAGTGAGTATTGCGTTTTCATCAAAGATATTGATGGATTGGAGCCCCTGTCTTCTTGCTATCTCAAAGTCGTTCAGGTCGTGAGCAGGGGTGACCTTTACCGCGCCTGTACCGAACTCAGGCTCTACCGCTGCATCTGCAACCACCGGTATGCGCCTGTTTAACAGCGGAAGTATAAGATCCTTACCAACGAAATCTTTGTAACGTGGGTCTTCCGGATGGACGGCCACTGCCGTATCTCCAAGCATGGTCTCCGGTCTTGTGGTGGCAACGGTTATGAATTTGGTGATTTGGTGATTTGGTGATTTGGTGATTTCTTCTGCATTTTCCGCAAGTGGATAGCGCATGTACCACAGGCGTCCTTCCGTCTCTTTATGCTCCACCTCAATGTCGGCAAGAGCAGTGTGGCACCTCGGGCACCAGTTGATTATATAATTCCCCCTGTATATAAGGCCATCTTCATACAGGCGTACAAAAACCTCTCTTACTGCCTTTGAAAGGCCCGTATCCATTGTAAATCTTTCCCTTGACCAGTCACAGGAACAGCCAAGGCCCTTTAATTGCTCAATGATTCTGCCGCCGCTCGATGCCTTCCATTCCCAGACCTTCTCTATGAATTTCTTGCGTCCAAAGTCATGGCGGGACTGACCTTCTGCATCCAGACGGCGCTCCACCACAATCTGTGTGGCAATACCGGCATGATCAGTTCCCGGGACCCAAAGGGTGTTATATCCATCCATCCTTTTGTATCGAACAAGGATATCCTGCAGAGTATTGTTAAGGGCGTGGCCGATATGCAGTACACCAGTGACATTAGGAGGCGGTATCACCATAGAGAAGTATGGACGCTCAGGATCAAACGTGGCTGTGAAAAGACCTTTCTTTGTCCACTCTTTATACCAGTGCGGTTCTACGTCACGGAAATCATAGGCCTTTGGAATGGCTTTATTGGATGCCTCATCAGGTATTAGCATTGGACTCCTTTCTCAAAAATTACGGACCAGAATAGCCTTGGTCCGGGAAAAAGACAACAGTAAGGAAATGACTTCATTCTCCATTCACTTACATTCTCTTTTTATATTATTGACGATTTTACCGAAAAAGAACATATTATTGTAATTCATACGACCTGTAATATTGGAGAGCTGAGGATAAAAAGGTACTAACTTTGAAACCACCACTTGCCATACCTCTTTCTTCTGATGGATCTGACAGGCGCTTTTTCAAGGTCAGATGGAAGGGCAAGCCTGCCGTGGCAATTGAACCTGCTCCAGGGGATATAGGTACTTCCGAGGCCTATAGTTATGTTGCTATTGGAAATCATCTGGCCGGGGTCGGAATTCCGGTTCCTAAAATATATGATTTCAACAAAGATACCGGAGTTGTTGTGGTGGAGTATCTTGGAGACAGACATTTACAGACAGAGATCCTGGCACTAATCTCCCAAAATAAATGGTCACAGGTCAAAAGGCTTTACCAACAGGCCCTTTCTTTACTGACAAGGATGCAGGTATGTGGTTGCCTGGAATTCAACCGCAAATGGTGCTATGACTCAGAATATTATGACAGTACACTGGCCGGGGAACGAGAGGCCTTTTACTTTTTGCAATATTTTGTTGAAGGCCTCATGGGCTTCGGCAAAACACCGGAGCTTGAAGATGAGCTTACCAGGCTGGCACTTCAAGTAAATTTAATTGACAATAAGGAGTATTTTTTACACCGGGATTTTCAATCCCGCAATATTTTAGTCTGGAACGGGGTCTTGAGGATAATTGATTTTCAGGGCGGTCGCCTGGGTCCCTTAGGTTATGACGTTGCCGCCCTGCTCCTGGATCCTTATGTCGCACTACCGGAGACTATTTGGCCTGAGCTTTTGGAATTCTATCTCAACGAGCTTGATGCCCTAAATATTGCGATGGACAAAGCTGTGTTTGAAAAAGAGTTTTACCTGCTTGCCCTTTTTCGTACTATGCAGGCATTAGGTGCGTATTCATACCTCTATCTTAAAAAGGGAAAAATCTTCTTTAAGCCTTATGTCTCACCTGCGCTTTCAAATTTAAAGGCACTGCTTGTCCACAAAGACTTTAAAAAACTGGACAACCTGAAGTTGCTGGTAGCGGATATCCTTGATAAAAAATCAAAATTCACTACTTAAAATCATAAATGAAAAAAGCGCGTTTTGCTAAAATCTTTATCTCTGTTCTTGCGATCGTTGGGCTACTTGTGTTTCTCACCCCATACGTTTTGAAGTTGGAACCGGTCCGCTCCAGGATAACCTATGAGATTACCCATCGGCTGGAAAGTAATATTGACATCAAGGTTATCTCCTGGCGGTGGTTTCCCCTTCCCTGCATAATGCTTACTGACGTCTTGGTTTCCAACAACCAGTTAGAGGCAGGGATCCCGAAGATCCTGCTTTTCCCAGACTGGCTGGGCCTTTTTCGTGGCAAGCCCGGAATAAGCCGGGTGGTTCTCGACAACCCAAATCTCTATCTCAAGTCCTTGGCTCCGTCTGCTGACAAAGAACCATGGTCACTACCCCCTCTTTCAGTCACACTTGTTATAAAAAATGGTGGCCTTGCTTTAGATCCGGAGGGTGTTTTCCCAGGACTGCTTCAGCACACCAATAGCCTTAACTTTTCAAATGTCGAGGCCAAGATACATATAGGACCTGACAGGGTTGATGCATTTCTCACATGCATACCCCCTTATGCCAAAAGCCTGGAGACCAAAGTCCATTTTATTCCGTCAAAAGGCTCTTACGAGTTAAAGATAGACTGCCAAGATTTCAAACCGCACGAGATCCTCCTCACTTCCCTGAACAAGAGCCCGGTTAAACCCTTAGACTCAGACGTTAACATAAAGGTTGCCATCACAGGAACCGGTCTTGACGATATAAAGGCCTCAGTAAAGGGGAACTCCCCTTGTCTAAAAATCGAGTCACATGACAAGGAAATGCTGTTTTCATGCGGTTATACAGACCTGAGTTTTAAAAAACAGGGGCAGCAACTTCACGTATCGGTAAATACGTTGGAGCTTACAGACCCCGGGCTGACTTTATCAGGAGTGATAGAAAGGCGTCAGGCGGCTCTTACTGATGAGGCCCTCTGGCTCATCGACCTCAAGGCAAAGGAAGTAGATCTTTCAGGAGTTAGAGAAAAAGTCCTCGCCCTGTTTGGCAGGCATGATGTGGCAGACCTGGTGTGCAGCATAGTCCTGGGAGGAAAGGCCAGAGAGGCGACGTATTTCTTTGAGGGAACTGTGCCGCGCTTTCGGGAACTAAAGGCAATGACCATCACAGCCGACGTGGATGGAGCGCCGATACACGTTCCAAATGTGGATCTGGACCTCAAAGAGGCCTCGGGCCAGATTGAGATCAGAAACGGGATACTGACAGGGCGGAATCTCTCAGCCGGATTGGGCGATTCCATGGGCAGTAATGGCTCTCTTGCATTGGGCCTGGTTGGTGAAGACAAGGTCTTCAAATTGGATATGGAACTGGATGCAGACCTTTCAAAACTCCCTGCCCTTTTGCACAGGCTTGTTGATCACCAAGGATTCAGGGATGAGCTGGCCAAATTCAGCAATGTCCGGGGCAAGACCTCAGGTCGTCTCATCCTGGGTGACAGATTAAAAGATATTTCAGTGAGAGTGGAAATGTCGAGCATTGATGGAACTGCGGATTACGAGCGGATCACATGGCCCATCAAGATCAAGAAAGGTCAACTCCAGGTCCTTCCTGACGAAGTGAACTGGAGCAATATCCAGGGGATAGTCGGTCCCAACTCTATCCACGAAACCGGGGGATCAGTCAGGTGGAAAGATGAGGTTTTCCTCGACATCAGAAGGCTTAATGCCTCCCTGGATTCAGGTCCTCTTCTCGCCGAACTGAAGCGCTATTCCGTGCTGAAAAAAGTTTTTTCCAAAGCACTCCTTTCAATTGATGGTCCTTTGGAAGCAACGAACGTATGCCTTCAAGGACCTGTAAAGGACCCGCGGAAATGGGAATACAGCATAACGGTCGACACAAAAGGACTCGATTTCCACAGTCCTCTGCTTCCAGGATCTTCTCACATTGAACAGGCCTCTGTACAGGCTGATCAGGACAATGTTCGAATATCCGGTTGCAAGATGCGTCTTTCAGACCAACAGATGAACTTAAATGGAGATCTCAAACACAGATATTGGCAAGGCTGGCAAGGCCGGCTTGATCTGAGCGGGACTGCGAGAGAAGGTATTTCCAAATGGGTAAAGACAAAGGGTTGGATACCCGCCCTATACTTTCCCAGGACCCCTTGCACACTGAACCACTTAGAGGTTGCCTGGGACCCAAAAAAGACCGATGTAAAGGGAGAGATTATTTCAGATATAGAAAACGAGAAAACCATAAAGGTAAAACTAAATATCAGCTCCAGTCCAAAGGAGTTCTCTATAAAAGACCTTACTATTACTACTCCAGCGGAAAAAGCGAGCCTTTCTCTAAATTTGCTTCAGGCTCCCAGGGAAAATTTGTTGCTGAATTGGGAAGGATGCCTGAAAGGAGACACGCTGAACAAAATTCTGGAAAAGAACAAAATATTATCAGGCTATATAAAGGGCTCATGCAACCTGAGTTGTTTTCTGGAAGATCCGAGTTCCGCCCGGCTTAAGGGCCCTATAGAGGCATCCGGACTAAATTGGCACGGGGGAGTTGCAGAGCCGATAGTTGTTAAATATGCCAACCTGGCAGGTCATAACTCATGGACAGACATAGAGGAACTCTCTTTGGAAATAAACGGCGAATCAGTAATGTCTAAAGGACGGGCCTCATTCTCAAAGCATAATATTGATCTGGACCTGGATCTGAAATCCGATTCCATTTCCTGGAAAAATCTCTCCGGATTCATTGACACATACAAAGAAAAACATCCTTCCCCCGACCTTGCACCCACTCCTAAATCACCAAATCACCAAATCACCAAATCACCAAATTCCCCCCTCTCTCTTACAGGCAGAATCAACTTCGATCTAGATAGCTTTAAATACACAAGCATAAAAGAAATGGCCTCTTCCGATAAAGACCAAAAAGTCACCGACTATATCTGGCGTCCCCTCATAGGTCAGGTGAAATTCTTGCCTCAGGAGAAAACATCCATCTCTATATCCTCCGGGACAATCTGCGGCCTCAATACCACCGGCACCTGGCGTTCAAGCTCCGGCCCCGGTATAGCCGATCTGTCTGTTTCTACTGATTACGAAGAGAAAGTGTTTTTCCAAGACGTGCTTTCATGCCTCGGCCACGACCAAAATATATTAGAGGGGCCATTTGTTTTTAATGCAAACATTGAAGGGACACCCGGCAACTGGCAACGGGGCACTGTTGAACTCCGATCCTCCGACGGCATAATCAGACGCATGACATTGCTTTCCAAGATATTCAGCGTTCTTAATGTTATAGACCTTTTTTCCAAAAATGGACTCCCTGATCTCCTTATTAAAGGCTTTCCTTTTTCACAAATGGATATTAAGGGCATCATAAAGGACAACAATCTGATTATTGATCATGCTATAATCAAAGGAAAAGGGTTAAACCTCTTTGGTAAAGGGAAAATTGATCTGGACGACATGTATGTAGACATGATTGTACTGGTAGCTCCATTGAAGACCATAGACGCTGTAGTCTCACAGGTACCTTTGCTGGGGAAAGCCATAGGAGGAAAGAACGCGACGATCGTTGCATTTCCGGTAACAATCAAGGGACAGATAAAAGACCCGGAGGTCACTGTCCTTTCACCTGATGCAGTAGGCGGAGCCATGATAGACATGGTCAAGAACACATTAATGTTGCCGTTTCGTATATTAAGCCCAATTTTTCCATAAGGAGCCACCTGCAAAAAGAAATGCGTTATGTCCACGTCTATACCGGGGACGGAAAGGGGAAGACTACTGCCGCTCTTGGGCTGGTTCTCCGGGCAGTTGGAGCCGACTGGAGGGTATTGTTTGCCCAGTTTCTGAAACATGGTGAATTCAGTGAAATAAAGGCCCTTAAAAAATTGGGGGACCAGGTCACCATTCGTCAATACGGCTCAGGCAGATTTACTAAAGGAAGACCCTCAGAGAAAGAGATGGAAATGGCCCGGACCGGCCTTAGCGAAATAATGCAGGTCATGGAAGATGGAAAATATGACATGATCGTACTTGATGAAATAAATGTGGCTGTTCACTTCGGGCTCATTCCGTTGGAAGGCGTAATAAACCTTTTGGAAAAACGGCCTCAAGATGTAGAACTCGTACTTACCGGAAAATGGGCGCATAAAGAAATAATGGCGCGAGCTGATCTAATAACAGAAGCGCGAAAGATAAAACATTATTTCAATAAAGGAGTGAGGGCAAGGGAAGGGATAGAAAAATGATGACCGAGGATGTCAGTAATGATATAGCTCTTTATCTGAATAGGATTTTATAAATATGAAAACAAAGTTTATTTTTATCACAGGTGGTGTCCTCTCATCTCTGGGGAAAGGCCTAGCGGCAGCTTCTATAGGGGCATTACTCGAAGCCAGGGGGCTTCGGACCACCATTCAGAAGCTGGACCCATACATAAACGTGGACCCCGGCACTATGAACCCTTTCCAACACGGTGAGGTGTTTGTGACAGACGATGGTGCCGAAACAGACCTGGACCTCGGACATTACGAGCGTTATACCCATGCAAAGCTGGGACAGAGGCACAACTACACTTCAGGACGTATTTATTATAGCGTTATCACAAAAGAACGAAAGGGAGACTACCTTGGAGGTACGGTCCAGGTCATCCCTCACATAACCGACGAGATCAAACAGGCGATTCTCCAATTAAATAGTGACGCAGATATAGCAATTATAGAAATAGGAGGCACAGTAGGGGACATTGAAGGCCTGCCGTTTCTGGAAGCTATCAGACAGTTAAGGAGCGACTTGGGTACTGAAAATACCCTTTATATCCATTTGACCTATGTGCCCTATATCCAGGCAGCAGGTGAACTTAAAACAAAACCAACACAACACAGCGTAAAAGAACTGTTATCCATAGGAATTCAGCCGGA
>JAYEMY010000288.1:0-2082 GCA_034718455.1 Thermodesulfobacteriota bacterium | reverse complement strand
AAGCCCAAGACCATAAACAACTCGGAATAATTCTGCGCCGGCTGAGAACGCGGGAGATGGTCAGAATAGCATGGAGAGACCTTGCCCTGTGGGCAGATCTCAAAGAGACCATGGAGGACCTTTCATCCTTGGCGGAGGCATGTTTAAAGGGTGCTCTCAGCCTCCTCCATCTCTGGCAATGTCAGGAACTTGGCCAGCCTGCCGACAAGGAAGGCAGCCCCCAATCCCTGGTTATCCTCGGGATGGGCAAAATCGGGGCAGGAGAACTTAACTTCTCTTCGGACATCGACCTGATATTTACATATCCTGAATCCGGACATACTAAAGACGGCCCAAAATCCGTCACTAACGAAGAATTTTTTGCCAGGCTTTGCCGCAAATTGATAAGTGTTATAGGCACGATTACGACCGGAGGTATTGTGTTTCGTGTGGACATAAGACTCAGGCCATATGGGGAAAATGGACCCCTGGTCCTGAGCTTCGATGCCATGGAAGAATATTATCAAAGCCAAGGGAGGGAGTGGGAACGATATGCAATGATCAAGGCCCGCCCGGTTGCCGGCGGCACTGATGGAGACATGCTGCTTGAAACACTGAGGCCTTTTGTGTATCGCCGTTACCTGGACTACGGGGCATTTGACTCCTTAAGGGAAATGAAGCAATTGATAGAACAGGAGGCGCAAAAGAAAAGCATTAAAGACGACATCAAGCTGGGCCCAGGAGGGATACGCGAGATTGAGTTTATAGGCCAGACCTTTCAACTCATCAGGGGCGGCAAGATACCGGAACTTCGGGAAAGGAGCATCCTTCGAGTTCTGGAACTCCTGGCTGTCCATAACTTCCTGCCCCAAGATGTATGCCGAAAATTAAAAGATGCATACATATTCCTGCGAAACACTGAACACCGCTTGCAGGAATACGCTGACCAACAGACACACGAGCTGCCTTTTGAGCCCATTTTTCAGACCCGCCTCGCACTTTCCATGGGTTTTCAGACCTGGAAAGAATATATAGATACGCTCCGCGGACACATGGATACAGTCCACTATCACTTTAAGGGTCTTTTTTCCAGAGAGGATGCCCAAGATAAAGACTCAGAGAAACAGCTCCTGTCCGGCATTTGGTTTGGAACAGTTGACAAAGACCATGCTGTACAAGCCCTTCAGTCAATGGGTTTTCATAAAACCAATGAGATTTTGGATTTTCTCAAGGGCCTCAAGGATTCCAGGGCAAGCTTGAGCCTCAGTTCATCAGGACGAGACCGGCTGGACCGCTTGATCCCTCTTGTGCTCAAGGAGACCGCGGGAACAGACCAGCCGGATTCTGCTCTCAAAAGGACACTTGACCTGATAGAATCAATTGAGAGACGAACCTGCTACATCTCTCTTCTCCTGGAAAATCCTGATGCCCTGTCACACATGATAAGGCTTTGTTCAAGAGGGGCATGGATAGCGACACTTCTATCAAGACAGCCCGTACTGCTGGACGAACTTCTTGCCCCGCGGACTCTTTACTCACCCCATGACAGGCCAAGTCTGGAAAAAGACATAAAAAAAATGCTCTCCGGAGTATCGCCGGGCGACCTGGAGCAGCAGATGGATGAACTCAGGCGATTTAGGCAGGCAAATATGCTGAGAGTAGCTGCGGCTGACATCTCAGGGGCTCTGTCGGTCCAGGATGTGAGTCACCACCTTACAGACACTGCCGAGGTAGTAGTAAATAGAGTCTTTGCCCTTGCCCAGGACCACTTGATAGATCGACACGGCATGCCCCCATGCGTATCCGGCCAAAACGGAAAAGAAGACTGTGGCTTTGCGGTTGTTGCCTATGGCAAACTTGGAGGAACGGAAATGGGCTATAGCTCGGACCTGGATCTGGTCTTTCTCCATACCGGTAAAGTGGGCCGGATGACCTTCGGACCCAAGCCTTTGGATAGCACTATGTTTTATACCCGCCTGGGACAACGAATGATTCATATTTTGACAGTCCATACCCAGGCAGGAATCCTGTATGAAGTAGATATGCGCCTTCGTCCCAGCGGGGCGTCAGGAGTCCTGGTCAGCAGCCTGGAGGCCTTTTTCC
>JAYEMY010000287.1:0-2084 GCA_034718455.1 Thermodesulfobacteriota bacterium | reverse complement strand
AGGTATTTGAAGAAAATATCTCTGGGCATGAAAATACGAGTGAAACGCTTATATACAACGGCGATGATAAGATGCTCAGGCAGCCTGACAATCCTATACGATGGTCTGACATACTGACGGCGTCACCCCAACCTTCGGCTGAAATGCGTCTCTCTTTTATCACCCCTACGCGGATCAAGTATAAAAACAGCCTGACAAAAGACCTTGAGTTTCATGTCCTTTTCAGAAACCTCTTGCGGCGCATATCGCTCCTTTCCTATTTCCATTGCGGATACAGGCTTGACGATCGAGGGTTTAAAGACCTTATCGAACAGGCCAGGCACATAAAAATCGTCAAACGTGTCCTCTACTGGCATGACTGGGAACGTTACTCCAATCGTCAGGAGACACGCATGAAGCTGGGGGGATTTATGGGAGAGATTACCTATAAGGGCGACTTTGAGCCGTTCCGGCAGTATATCAGGCTTGGAGAATATGTGCATGTGGGGAAGGGTAGTAGTTTTGGGTTAGGGAGGTATGAGGTTGCTTGAAGTAGAAGGTGTCTGAACGGCTATGGTGCGCAGGGCCATTGACACCGGCAGATTTAGTAACTACAATGACCACATTGGTAGTAGATGAACTGCAAATCGATTTCGGAAGGTGACACGAAATGGCGACAGTAGGTATCAGAGAGGCAAAAACGTATAGAACGTATTCTTCAATATACGGCTGGCGGGAAAGAGGCCTTCTTTGCCGACATACTGATTCAAGATGCCGTTATCAGGAACTTCGAGATAATCGGCGAAGCAGCGAAACGTATTCCAGAAACCTACAGGGAAAAACATCCCTCTATCCCCTGGCGGGGTCTTGCCGCATTTCGTGACGTTCCTATCCACCAGTACGCAGGCGTGAGCTGCCGAGGTGTGGCAGATTATCGACCGGGATCTTTCAGGCCTCAGGGACGCAATTCTCGCCATTCTTCCGCCCTTGGAGCAGCTTGAAAAAGAACTTGCCGGAGATGACTAACCTGTAGAATCAGAGTGAGGAAGATATGAAATGAAGAAGAATTCTCCTTTGGCCTGCCCCTGATTGGCTGTGCTACAAATTATTTGCCATACTTCATCTATGCGCTTGATGAGCTTGTAGAGATCATAGAGCGAAAATTGTATGTTTATTACCCTGACCTGATTTGCCGACAAGAAAGTATCTCAGACATCAAAGGGAGATGTTTCAAAAGTGGAAGGCTGGTTCAGCGACGGAAAGGCCACGACAAAGTTCAATGTGGTCATCACCGCCGAGACTGAAGGGCAGAGAGATGCGGTTCTGGCGGATTTGAATGAACTACTCTGAATCGGAGAAAAAAATGTCTTATCAGCGAGACCTTTTGATATTAGCAAGTCTTTTACATGATATTGGGAAATTCGCTCAGCGGGCTGGACGTCCGCAAAACAAGGCGGCAGAAGAAACCTACTGTCCTCTTAATAATAAGTTCAAACGTCATACGCACAAGCATGTCCTTTATACAGACCACTTCATAGAACACGACATGCCTCTCCCGCCTGCATTGGAGCGAGATCGCGGCAGGCTGGCCCGTCTCGCTGCTGCTCATCACAAACCGGATCAAGACAACTTAATGGAAATGTGCATTTCCACCGCTGACTGTCTTTCGTCCGGTGCAGAACGGATAGAAGGAGTGCCGGATGAAGAAGAAAGCTATCTGAAGGCTCGTCTGGTGTCTATTTTTGATCAGATTTTTTTGGATAAGCATAAAGTGGACCCAAAAGATCCCAAATGGTTTTACAAGCTGTTGCCCATTGATGGCGATCCTTATCCTTGCGGTAAAGAGAGGCGCAACGAACGGACTATGAGTTACTTTTCAACCTATTCCTGCAAAAGTTAAATGACCTGGATGAACATATTCAACTGTTTGATCAGCAATCAATGCTTACGCATTTTGTTGATTCAGTGATTTCTTTGCTGGAGCAATATACCTGGTGCATACCATCATCCACTTATAAGACTATCCCTGACATCCCTTTGTTTGACCACTCTACAGGTACAGCCGCCATTGCACAGGCACTGTATGCGTATCACACGGAAATGGG
>JAYEMY010000286.1:0-2086 GCA_034718455.1 Thermodesulfobacteriota bacterium | reverse complement strand
GTTCCCTTCACCTCCAGACCACTTTTCAATATTAGAATCAAGCTGTTTCCACCCACGGAGATTAAAGTAGCCCACGCAAAAATCTGCACGGTTCGCCACGGCGAGTGTATCAGTGAGTGCAGGATGAAATTTTTGTTCGATATTATCAAAAATGCGCGGCATGTAACTTCTCTCTCCACTCGTTTGATTTCAAGGCCAACATCTCTTAATCTTCTCGGCAAATACTCCAAATGTCTCCAGGAACGTGTTGTCCACATCCATGGATTCTGGTTTCAAGGCAATCACATGAAAATTCAGGATTTTTGTTGACTGAGTTGGATTAATTTTTCACTGTCCCCAATTCTCATGCCGACCTGAGAATAACTGGACTAGTCGCCAACGAATTTCTTTTTTTACCACGGCCAGATCTTTTTTACTACAGAGAAACACAGAGCAGATTTTTGCCATGGCCGGTAGACGATTGCCGAGAAAAGGCGCTTCCTCATCCGCCGCATGCTTACGGGCTCAAATATTCGAAGGTTATAGAACTTTGGCCACTGTTGGCTCCTAACTTGACTAATACTCACTTGAATATTAGAATATTGGAAAATGCAAAAAGGGATAGATTTATGCGGACTTCAATTGAAATCTCCGACAAACACCGAAGTGCTTTGCTATCACTGGCAGCTCAAAAGGGATTAAGAGGATACTCCGGTATTATTCAGGAAGCTTTAGACTACTATATTGCCCATCAAACTAGAACGGCAGATGTAAGAGAAAAAGTCATGAGGATGAAAGGAAGCTGGAAGGAAGAAGAAACAGAACAAATCAAATATAGACTGGCTGACCTGAGGGAAAATTGGAAAAAACTGTAATTGCGGATACCGATGTTGTAATTGATTTCTTTTCCGGCATAGAACCTGTTGCATCAATGGTATCCGACCTTATCGATCAGGACGGTCTGGCCTTGACTACAGTATCTGTATTTGAGCTATATGCCGGCATATCCGGCAAAAAGAGATTAAAACAGATTGATGATCTGCTTTCGATTATACCAGTTTATTCCCTTGAGAAAAAAGAAGCTAAAACCGCTGCAAAAATTTATACTGATTTGAAACAGGCAGGAAAATTAATTGGCAACCAAGATATTCTGATAGCCGGAATCTGTATAACTTACGACATCCCCCTGATTACCAGAAATACAAAACATTTTTCAAGAATTTCACACCTTAAACTTTTCAATAACTTTAGGCACTTTAAACTCAGTTAACACGAAAATAATTACTAAGGTACTATAACCTCCTTAAAACTCTGGTGCCGGAGGCGAGAGTCGAACTCGCACGGGCGCAAGGCCCACGGGATTTTGAGTCCAGCGCGTATACCAATTTCACCACTCCGGCAGAGCCTTATTTTGATACCAAAACCAAACCACAGTGTCAATCAATAATCATCCTGTGGAAGCAAATCCTGAATTCGATCCCAGACCCTCTCGCCGACTTCTTCCTTGTGCAAGAGGGGCAGGGCCTCAACGTCACCATCTGCAGAGACAATCAGGACCCTGTTATTTGGAACATCAAACCCGGCATCAGGCTGGGATACATCATTGGCAATCAGTAAATCAGCTCCCTTAAGCTTTATTTTTTTTATGGCCTGCGCTTTAAGATCCTGGGTCTCTGCGCAAAAGCCCACGATTATCTGTCTGTCCTTACGATTCCTTACCAACTGTGACAAGATATCATTTGTCCGCACAAGATCTAAACGCAGTTCAGGTGTGTCCTTTTTGATCTTCCGGTCGGCCCTGACAGCAGGGGTATAGTCCGCCACTGCGGCAGTCATGATTATTACATGAGCATCTTGCGAAAGCTTGCCGATTATGTCCTCCATCTCGCCCGCAGTCTCCACAGAATAGAGTTCTATTCCCGGAGGATGTTGAATGGAGACAGGACCACTTACAAGGGACACTCTCGCACCACGCCTGAAGGCAACCATGGCCATAGCATAACCCATGACTCCTGAGGAACAATTAGAGATATACCGGACAGGATCCAGATATTCTCTGGTCGGCCCGGCAGATACCAGTACATTTATTCCTCTCAAAGTCTGTGGA
>JAYEMY010000285.1:0-8775 GCA_034718455.1 Thermodesulfobacteriota bacterium | reverse complement strand
AGATAGAGTTCCTGCAAGGCGGGCAGGGTCCCCTAAGAGAACTCTTAAAAGAAAAAGGACACTGGCCCTTGAATTATAATCTCCCCAAAGCATCTCCGGTAAGGTATCTTGATACTTTAGGTCTGCTTGATAGGCATACGGTCTGTGTCCATTGTGTCCAGGTGGACCGGGATGACATCTCAATCCTGGCAAAAACAGGGACCGGCGTTTGTCTGTGTCCCAGGAGCAATATATTCCTTGGAGTGGGTATGGCGCCTGTGGAAGAGCTTCATGCTTCAGGCATACCATTGGCACTCGGCACTGACAGCCTTGCAAGCAACGACCGGCTTTCCATTTTCGCAGAAATGGCAAGCCTTTCAAAGCTGGCGCCGGGTCTTCCTCCCGAGGCCATTTTCAGGGCGGGTACTTATGGTGGAGCAAGGGCCCTTGGCATCTCTGGAGAATTGGGGAGTCTGGCCAAGGGCAAAGCCGCAACATTTTTGGCAGTAGAGTCTGGTCCCATTGGCAATAAAGATGTCCTGGAGTTCCTGGTCCATGAAGGATGCAGGGAATTGAGTGATTTGGTGATTTGGTGATTTGGTGATTGAAGAGGTGAAATCCGGAATGAAAAAGGGGTTGGAGGCCTGTAATATTCAATATGCCAAACTGGGCATTGTGAACTTTATTAACACTTCGCCGATCTATGTCCCCTGGCAGGAAATGGACCATCTTAACGGATGGGTGGTGGAAGAGGGAACCCCCACGCTTTTGAATCGCCATTTGGCCCAGGGAAAACTGGATGTGGGTAATATTTCCTCCTATGCATACGGCCTCAATGCAGACAGATACTACATATTGCCGGACCTGAGTATAAGTGCTACCGGCCCTGTGGGAAGCGTAATCCTCCTCAGCAAGGTCCCAATTGAAAAACTCAATGAAAAACTTGTGCTGTTGACTCCTCAATCCGCAACATCCGTCAACCTTTTGCATATAATACTTGAAGACTTTTTAGGAATGAGACCCATATTCAGGACAGGCAATTTTAAGGAACTGTCGGAAAATTCCGTGGCCCAGGCCTACCTCGCCATAGGGGACGAGGCCCTGAGGCTGCGATCTGACCGTGACAATCTCTTCCGGTCGGATCTGGCTAAAATCTGGCTGGACCATACAGGCCTGCCTTTTGTATTTGCCGTATGGGCCATCAGGGAAGAAAGCTGGATTGCATGGCCGGAAAAAATTCGTCTCCTCCATAAACGCCTCAACGAATGCTATCACAAGGGCATGGAGGAACTTGAACGTATAAGTAATCTGATTGCCCACAAGATACCAATGACCTCATCAGACTGTCTGGAATACCTTAAGGGCATAGAACTCGATCTTTCAGAAAAAAAGCAGCAGGGCCTGCTCCATTTCTTCAGACTGTTATATGATCGCGGTGATTTTCCCAGGATCTTGGAGTTGAAAATGCTGCCTGTCGGCAACTCCCAGAAATAATGATACCAACAGGAAAAGAGAAAAAGCGCTTTGTCCGGGACAAATTCGCTTCTGTTTCCGGGAGATACGATCTCTTAAACAGGTTGCTTAGTTTTTATATAGATCACTATTGGAGATGGGTAACCACACGTGAGCTTGATGAGTTCAAACAAGGCCCTATCCTGGATCTCTGCGCCGGGACCCTGCCACTTTCGGCTGAAATCGTGAGGCAGGTAGCGCGTCCGGTGGTGGCCGTGGATTTCTGTTTTGAGATGCTCCGGCATGGGGTACTCAAACTGGAGAATGGCAGCAAGAAGGTGAAATATATAGTCCCTATATGCGGTGACGGAGAGTACTTGCCACTTCATGATTTGAAATTTCAAGGGATGACAATAGCCTTTGGAGTCAGAAATCTCAGCCAGCCGGAGCAGGGTCTAAAAGAGATGCTAAGGGTGCTGCAAACAGGGGGGAAACTTGTGATTCTCGAATTCTCGCGCCCGAAAAACCGCCTTTTTTCTCCGATATACAAATTCTATCTTCACAAATTCCTCCCTTTTATGGCCGGCATCATCTCAGGTGACAAAGAGGCCTATCACTATCTGGCGGATTCCATTCAGGGCTTCTATGAACCTGAGGTCCTGGCCGCAATGATGAGAGATGTGGGATTCCGAGAGGTTAAGCACAAACCCCTGACAATGGGTATTGTTACACTATATACTGGGCGAAAATAGCCTTAGTAGTGAAATTTTTTGAACCTAAATTGAGCAATTAGCCTTTAGCGGTTAGCTATTAGTTTAATGATTACAGGAGGTTTTACTATTACAAAATTAGCCTTTAGCGGTTAATTTGCTGCTGTTTTCCAAATAGGGGCATCCTTCATAGCAAGCCAAAAGTAGTTTACACTTTTAGGAGTAATATACTTCAAAAAATATGACTTGTGCGATTAGCGATTAGCCGTTAGGTTTTAGCTTAACAATTTGTTTTTATACAAAGTTTTTACTTAATAGCTAATGGCTGGCATCCGTCTATGTTGAAAAAGTGTAAACTACAGAATGAAGGATGCCCAAATAGGTTACTAACACCTATAATCACTTAACTTAAGTTGAAGAAAATATAAACTGGTAAATAAATGATGCCAAATATAGTCCATATATTTACTGATGGCGCATGCTCCGGAAACCCAGGGCCCGGTGGGTGGGGGGCAATGTTGCAGTACGACAAACAGAGAAAGTGCATCAAGGGCTGGTCAAGAAACACCACAAACAACCGGATGGAACTCTTGGCGGCAATACGTGCTCTTGAGGTCCTTAAAGGGGCCTGCGATGTGATTATCACCACCGACTCCAAATACGTAAAACAGGGTATAACCGAGT
Organism: Thermodesulfobacteriota bacterium; assembly: GCA_034718455.1. Classification (GTDB taxonomy): domain Bacteria; phylum Desulfobacterota; class Dissulfuribacteria; order Dissulfuribacterales; family UBA3076; genus UBA3076. Next base: position 5,950 of record JAYEMY010000285.1, on the reverse strand, counting down.
GGATAGGTACGTGGAAGCGAAGAGGATGGCAGACTGCCGCCAAAAAGCCTGTCAAAAACAAGGATTTATGGCAGGCACTTGATTCTTTGTGTCAATTTCACAAAGTTCACTGGGAATGGACCAAAGGTCATGCCGGACACGAGGAAAACGAACTGGCTGATCAACTGGCCAGAGAAGCCATTTCCGAAGGCCGGGCAGAAGGTCTGGAAGAGGACAGAACGGGCAGATTAGAGTAATCTGCGAAATCTGTGGATAGGGCACTGAATGTAGAATGTGAGGCTAAGGCTCTTTGCGATTGATTTTGAACTTATCAAAGTCGCGATCATAGCTGTAAAGGATATTTTGTCTATCTCCTTCTAAACAGGCAACCAGATGGTGTAATCTTTCACTTCCCCCCCTGACAGCCAACAGCCTTTTTCGGGTTTCAAAGCACAATCCGTTGAGAATACGCCTTTTAGTGCAACCTTGTCCGCAGTTGAAACCCTGCAAAAGCCTGTCGGCTGCAAGGGAGTGTGAACGGTTACGCCCAGGTCCGTGTCCCCGGGAGAAGGCGTTTCTTCGAGAAAGTGCAGCCGAATTTGGTGTGGGTAATTACGATTAATTTATTGGGGCTTTATCAAGCGGGATTTAATCCATATCTGTAGAAATAAGATGAACATCTCTTTGTGGGAAGGGGATGGAGATAGCCTCCTTTTCAAAGGCTTTGTAGATGGTATTCATGAGTTGATGCGTGGCATGACCTCTGTCCCTTGGATCTTCTACCCAGCACAGTAGCTCAAAGTTAATTGATGAATCCCCAAACGCCCTCAGCCTCGCCCTTGGCTCAGGATCTTTTGACACCATGGAATTGGACCTGGCTATATCTACAAGGATGTCGTCTACTTTTTCCAGGGCGCTTCCATAGGCCACACCTACCGGTATGCGGATTCTGAATCTGGGAACCGGGGCGCTTTCATTGATTATCTTGACATTTGCCAGTATGGAATTGGGGACAGTAATAAGCACATCGTCTCTTGTCTTGATCCTTGTAGAACGAATGCCTATGTCCATCACTTCTCCTCTCTCCTTTGAGTCAAGTATAATGTAATCCCCGACCTTAAAGGGTTTATCTACCATAATACTGATCCCGCCAAAGAAATTGGCAAGGGTATCCTTTGCTGCCAGCGCGACGGCTATTCCCGCGATCCCTGCAGATGCAAACAGCGGCGTGAGGTTTACCTTCCAGATTGCAAGCATCCACAGGATACCTATAATTACTGCTGCAACACGAAATAAATTTTTAAAGAGAAGGAAGACGTCTCGTCCGGTATCCCCTGTCTTGGCTGCCATTGGAAAGCTCTTGTCTGACAGCCAGTTCACGATTCTGATAACCGCGATCCACCATACAAAGAGGAGCAGGCTCCTGGTAACCATTGGAAGGATAAAGTCCAACGGCGGCTTTAACTCCACCAATATCAGCCCATGAAGGATACCCAATAAGACAACAGTCCAGCATACAGGACCATGGACAAAGGATATCAGCTTGTCATCAAAACTGAACTTTGTAAGACCTGCCAAGCGCTTTAAGATTTTATCAATAAATATGTCGGCAGCCTTGGCCAGTACCAGGTAAATCAGCACTGTGGCCAAGGCATCAAGGCCAGGCACGCCACGAAGTATCTTGAAATGATCCAAGAGGTGTAAAATATCTATATTGACATCAAACATAGGACATATTATAACTGCTACCTGTTTTTCGACAAGCTAACAGATAACATATTCAGGTATAGGAGAATAGATTGGCAAATCACAAGTCTGCTCTTAAGAGGACACGTCAAAATAAAAATCGTCAACTGCGCAACAACTCTAAAAAAACAAAAATAAAAAACATTGTAAAGGCACTTGATGCCGCTATCGCAGAAAAATCGCCTACAGAGATCCAGGAGCATATGCGGTTGGCTCAAAAGACCATTGCCAAGACGGCAGCTAAGGGTATTATTCATAAACGGACAGCTTCACGAAACATTTCCAGGCTGAGCAGGAAAGTTCAGGTACTGATAAAGGCCCAGGCAGCAGGTTAGAAGACACCTGTAATCCTATGATAGATTATCTCAGCCACGTTGCGGCTGAGTTTGTCCAGGGCCTCATCCTTAAAGTTCTCGGTCTGCATTACATCCTTCCCCACAAGAAAGCTTTCTTCTCTAGCGATATTACTGGTCTGCCATATGACCTTGCCGCCTTCACGGCGTACCAGGTGCACAGAGCACTCGGCTGTAATGCGTCGTTCAACAGCCTGATCATATCTAATGTAGGAAAGACCGCTGGTGTTAGTGCTTACAATCTCTCCCTCAAGGATTACATCGGCTTCATTTTTTGGGACAAGTTTCAGTCCTCTGCCCCTTAAAAATTCATGTCTGAGTTCTTCGGTTATCCAGACCCCAAGGAGAAGTTCGTTGCTGCGGTTGGCCCATGGTGCAACATATACGGTTTTTATCCATGGAGGTAATGATTCTATACGTTCAGCACAGTGGTATCCACAACCAGGCAACGAGGTCCAGAAAACAGAGAAGGCAAAAACAGTAAGGACAAAACGCCCATGGTGACGTGCACAGGAAATAATTTGTAAAAATTTAATCATCTGATAGACCTCAATGCTTCATCACAATGTTAATCAGTCTTCCAGGTACATATATGATTTTATGCACACCCTTCCCTTCTGTGTATCGCTTTATCTTGGGATCATCCAGGGCCATAGATTCGATGATTTCCTTATCTGTATTCTGAGTTACATCGACCTGGCTGCGAAGCTTACCATTTACCTGTACCACGATATTTACAGTATCAGCCCGTGCGACATCAAGATCTGCAACAGGCCATGGTTCAAGACTTATAGTCTTTTGATGACCAAGAAGCTGCCATAGTTCGTCTGTTATGTGCGGTACCATTGGAAAGAGCAAAATCAACACTGCTTCCATGGCCTCTCTCAGTACGGCCCAATCCCCCTGTTGGTCAATCTTAGGGGTCCCATACCGGTTGAGGTAGGCCATTGCTTCATTGATCAACTCCATGACCGCGCTGATGGCCGTATTGAAATGAAAGCGTTGTTCAATATCTTCGGTAACTTTCAGAATCGTCTGGTGTGTTTTTTGTCTGAGAGCCTTGGTGGCCTTTGTCCCCTGGACCAGAATCTCCTTGTCAGTACTTGCTGAGGTCAGACCCTCAAGGTTTTCCGTGATCAGACGCCATATCCGATGCAGGAATCTGTGGGCACCCTCAACTCCTTGATCACTCCACTCAAGGTCCCTTTCCGGCGGGGAAGCAAAGAGGATGAAAAGACGAATCGTATCAACTCCAAAAGTATGGATCATCTTATCCGGGTCAACCACATTTCCCTTGGATTTGGACATCTTTGCACCGTCCTTGAGGACCATGCCTTGAGTCAAAAGATTTGCAAAAGGCTCATCTGCCGAAAGCCATCCCAGGTCCCGCAGAACCTTGGTGAAAAATCTTGCATACAGGAGATGCAGTATGGCATGTTCAATTCCACCGATATACTGATTTACAGGGAGCCATTTATCCACCCTGTTCCGATCCAGGGGGGCCGAGGTTTCATCAGGGCATGTGTATCTCGCAAAATACCAGGATGACTCCACAAAGGTATCCATTGTGTCGGATTCCCGCCGGGCAGGTCCTCCGCACTTGGGGCAGGTTGTAGACCAGAAGCTCTCAAGGCCGGAAAGGGGAGACTGGCCCTGCTCGTCCAACTGGGCGTCCAGTGGAAGGATTACAGGCAGATCTTGTTTCCTGACCGGTACAATCCCGCATGTGTCGCAATGGACCATTGGAATGGGCGTTCCCCAATAGCGCTGTCTGGATATGCCCCAGTCCCTCAGGCGATAGCTGATCTTTTGGTTCCCAAGGCCCTGGGCCTCCAAATGTCCTGTTATGGCCTCCTTGGCCCGTTCGTTCTTCATGTCATCAAAAGAGCCGGAGTTCACAAGGGTACCGGGGCCCTCCCATGCCTCTTTCATGGTATCCGGCTTCAGGTCTTTTCCCTCTGGTTGAATTACGACCTTTATGGGCAACTTATATTCCTTGGCAAACTCAAAGTCCCTCTGGTCATGAGCAGGGACAGCCATTACCGCCCCGGTGCCATATTCCATTAACACGAAATCAGCAATGTAGATCGGAATACTTTCACCGGTTAGCGGATGCTTGACATAGGCCCCGGTGAAGACACCCTTCTGGGATTTGGTGATTTGGTGATTTGGGGATTTGGTGATTTGGTGATTTGGTGATTTGGTGATTTGATGATTTGGTGATTTGGTGATTTGGTGATTTGGTGATTGAATGATTTGGTGATTTGGTGATTTGGTGATTTGTCTTTCTCTTGCAGGTATTTTGCTCCAATGATCTATAAATGTTTTTACTTCTTCTTCCTGACCTGTACCCATACAGAGTTCCAATACCATAGGGTGCTCCGGTGACAGGCTCATGAAGGTTGCACCCAACAGGGTATCCGGTCTGGTAGTAAATACCCTGATTTCGCCATCTTTTCCTGCCAGCGGAAATATAATCTCAGCCCCCACACTGCGACCTATCCAGTTGCGCTGCATTGTGAGGACCTTTTCCGGCCATCCGGTCAGCTTGTCGCATCCTTCCAGGAGTTCCTGAGTGTAGTCAGTAATCTTAAAAAACCACCCATCCAGTTCTTTTTCCACTACTTCTGTATCACACCGCCAGCACCTGCCGTCCTCTACCTGCTCGTTGGCAAGGACTGTCTGACAACCTTCACACCAGTTGACTTTGGATTTCCGGCGGTATACAAGCCCTGCTTCAAACATCTGGATAAAAAAGAGCTGTTCCCAGCGATAGTACTCAGGATCACATGTGGCAAACTCTCTTTCCCAATCATATGACAACCCCAGGCGTCTGAGCTGTTTGCGCATGTAGTCTATATTTTCATGAGTCCATATGGAAGGATGGATCCTGTGTTTAATAGCAGCATTTTCAGCAGGCATGCCAAAGGCGTCCCACCCCATGGGATGAAGAACGTTGTACCCTTGCATGCGTTTGTACCGGGCAACTACATCCCCTATGGTGTAATTCCTGACATGACCCATGTGTATCCGGCCTGAAGGATAGGGAAACATTTCCAGGACATAATAGCCGGGTCTGGAGCTATCCTCCCCGGCGGCAAAAAGGCCCTCTTTGGTCCAGTCGGCCTGATGCCTTTCTTCTATTGTTTTGAAATCATATCGTGCTGTCATGATATCTAAAACTATGCCTTTTCCGCCCTTTCTCTATTTTTTAAGACTGCATCCAGTATACCGTTGACAAAGGCGCTTGATTTCCCGCCACAAAACTTTTTTGCAAGCTCAAGGGCCTCATTTATTGCTACTTTAGGTGGAATATCAGGGCAGTAACATAACTCAAAGGCCCCTATGCGCAAAATGTTCTTGTCAACAGTGGCCATTCTGTCCAAACGCCAATGCTTGGCATTCTTTTTCAGGATGGAATCGATTTCCGCCTTATGGGTAAGCACTCCTTGCAGCCGGGTCCGGCCGAATGCCAAGGCAGGATCGTCTTCGGGAATAACCTCTGAAGCCAGACCAGTGGCATATTCTGTAATAACCTTGTCTATATCTTCAATGGTATTCCAGTCGCATTGGTAAAGGATCTGAAGGGCAATCTCTCGCCCCCGATGGCGGACAGACAATTTAGGCATTTAGGCATTTTAAGAGGTTTGCCATCTCTACAGCCGCAAGGGCAGCGTCCCAGCCCTTGTTCCCTGCCTTGGTGCCTGCCCGTTCAATGGCCTGCTCGATACTGTCAGTGGTAAGTACTCCAAAGGCAACAGGGCAATCTGCCTGCATTGCAACCTGTGCAATCCCCTTGGAAGTCTCAGCAGCTACATAGTCAAAGTGTGGTGTAGCCCCTCGGATGACGCAGCCCAGACAGATTACAGCGT
>JAYEMY010000284.1:0-8809 GCA_034718455.1 Thermodesulfobacteriota bacterium | reverse complement strand
GGCGTATTTCACAACCTGGCCTTTATATCCATTGACAAGCGCTATCCCGGCCATGCCCGCAAAGTAATGCATGCCCTCTGGGGCCTTGGCCAGATGATGTTCTGCAAGATAATCCTTATTTTTGACAACGAGGTGGACGTACAAGACCTGTCCCAAGTACTATGGCGTCTGGGTAACAACATAGACCCAAGAAGGGACATAGTCTTCGCGGATGGGCCTGTAGATGCCCTTGATCATGCGGCACCACTCCCCCTTTATGGCAGCAAGATGGGTATAGACTGCACCAGAAAGTGGGAGGAAGAAGGGTTCACAAGACAGTGGCCGGATGTAATAGCAATGGAAAACGAAATCATCAAAAAGGTTGACAAACTGTGGCCAAAGCTGGGACTGAAGACATGATAAAGCATAAAGGCCAGGAGCCAATCCTTCTTGCAATCACCGGGGCCAGTGGGTCTATCTACAGCCTTAAAATAATCGAAATCTTAAAAAACCTGGATCAGGAGGTCCATTTAATTATATCCAGGACAGGGGAACAGGTCTCCAGGATTGAGATCAAGGAAGACGGCTTTCAGGCCATGATCCGGGCGGCACACACAGTTTACAGTCCGGATAACCTGGCCGCTGCCCCTGCAAGTGGTTCAAGCAGATGGAAAGCCATGATAATCATCCCTTGTACAATGGGGACCATGGCATCCATAGCTCACGGATTCAGCCAAAACCTGATCCACAGGGCGGCTGACTGTTTCCTGAAGGAACGCAGGCCCCTTATCCTGGTTCCCAGAGAAACCCCCTTGAATCGAATCCACTTACAAAATATGCTGTTGGCAGAAGAGGCCGGGGCCGTAATATATCCTGCAATGCCCAGCTTCTACTATCAACCCGGAAATATTGATGAAATGGCATCATTCTTTGCCGGCAGGTTGGCGGAATTCATTGGTCTTGAGGTGGAAGACCTTAAGAGATGGCATGGAATTGATTAGGAGTCACATGCAATCACCAAATCACCAAATCACCAAATCACCAAATTCAAAGGTTTGGGTACTGCTTGAAATGATAAAGTTCGAGCACACTATTCTTGCCCTGCCCTTTGCATACCTTGGGGCCTTTTTGGCTGCTGAAGGACCGCCTGACCCGTGGACTTCCCTGTGGATTCTTGTTGCTATGATTGGAGCTAGGACGGCTGCGATGGCTTTTAACCGTATAGTTGACATCCCATTTGATTCAAAAAATCCCCGCACAAAGGAGAGGGCACTCCCCAAAGGAACTGTCAGGGCAAAGGACGCCTGGATCATGGTAATAGTTGCTTCGGGGACTTACTTCCTGGCAGCCCATGAACTGAATCAACTGGCATTCATAGTCTCCCCAGTTTTCCTGGCTGTTGTGCTAAGCTACTCATACACCAAGAGGTTCACCTCCTTGTGCCACCTCTTTTTGGGCCTTGCCCTGAGTCTGGCCCCTACGGCCGGATGGATTGCAGTAAAAGGAAGTATAGAATTTCTTCCTTTAATCCTAAGCACGGGCGTACTTTTCTGGGTCGCGGGATTCGACGTGCTATATGCCTGCCTGGACTATGATTTTGACAGGAAACAAGGTCTGCACTCAATACCGGCAAGGTGGGGGATAAAAAAAGCCTTCCGGATTTCAGGCATATTCCACTTTGTGGCCTTTATCGCCCTTGTTTCAGTGGGCCTTCTGGCACATCTCAACTGGATATACTACTGTGGCTTGGTAGCCACATTTGCACTCCTGGTAATGCAAAGGCTGGTGATAAACCCCAAAGACCTCTCCCGGATGAATATGGCCTTTTTCACCTTTAACGGGGCCATAAGCATAATCCTGTTTACCGCAACAGCTCTTTCACTTATCTGGAAGGTCTGAAAAGCATGAAAATACTGTTTTTGAGGCAAAGTAGTAGCAGAATGGTAGCAGAAACAAAAAAGAGTTACGACAAAACATCGTAACTCTTTGATTTTATTGGTAGGCGGTACTGGATTTGAACCAGTGACTTCCACCGTGTGAGGATGGCACTCTAACCACTGAGTTAACCGCCCGTACCCGAAATATGTAGCCTATTAGTACAATTATTTCAAGTCTGATTCCGCTGAAAATATCCACAGACTACGTACAATAAATTTTGAATTTTGAATTAAGGTATAATTTTTTTATAATCCTCTTCCATAATTCAGCATTCAACATTATCTATAAAAAGGGCTGCATCTGTCATTTATCCTTTAGGACCTGATCCAAAGCCTGCTGAAAACCCATGTCATCGACCACAGGCTTAAGATCACTGGAATTGATTTCCTCCACATCAGTGTAAGTGGTGGAAATATCCACTAGGTCAGAGACATCAATTTCGGAAAGTGCCACTGAATTTCCAGCTTCGGGCTCTGCAATAGAAGCTTCGGGCTCAATCTTGATACTATTTGCCTTGAAGTTTATGTTGAACCAGATGAGTTCGGGATCTGGTTTTGCAAAATGTCCAAGTCCGTCAGAAATTTTCCTCAGATCCTGTCCACAATTTGAGCAATTTTCAAGATAATCAAAGATTATTCTTCCGCATTTTGAGCATCTCATAAATATACCCCCTTTTTTATTTGAAAAGATTTGTGACATTGTATATGGTTTAGTAAAATCGCCTGAGAGATGAAAACATAATGAAAACAAGACAAAATAATTTGCCCGTACTTTTTCTTATCGGAACTTTGATATTATTTCTTGCATCCTGCGCAGGCACGCCCCAAAAATATCTTGCAGTAGACGCCTCCCTGGTGAAACATGGCCAGTCCAAGGCCGAACTATCCGAATTCCTTGGTCAACCTAACGCAACAAGAATAAACCAGACCAATCAGGAAGAATGGTATTATTATGATGTGCACAGGCATTTCTGGCAACGCATTCCCTTTCTGGGGCGTCATCTTGGTAAGGAAGAAGTGGAATGCCTGCAAATTGTCCTGCAATCCGGACAGGTAGTCAAAGCTGTTTACTATGTTAAAGACCTACAAAGCTAAGCCCAATAACCAATTTAGGATATCCAGGGACAGGATGGTTGCCCAGCAGATTGAACGAAGGGGAATCAAAGATCCCCGTGTTCTGGAGGCAATGCGCAATGTACCCCGGCATCTCTTTGTTGATGAGGCGCTATGGGATCAGGCCTATGGTGACTTTCCCCTTCCAATCGGGAGTAACCAGACCATGTCCCAACCCTATATTGTGGCCCTTATGACCCAGCAGTTAGGACTTAAGGGTGATGAAAAAGTGCTGGAGGTGGGAACAGGTTCGGGCTATCAGGCAGCTATTCTGGCTGAGCTTGTCAGGGTTGTGTACAGCGAGGAACGTATCCATGCTTTGCTCCCGAGGGCCAGAAAGATCCTGGAAAAATTGAAATACACAAATGTTATCCTCAAATTAGACGACGGCACATGGGGGTGGCAGAGTGAGGCCCCTTTTGACGCCATAATCGTGACCGCAGGTTCACCCTCAGTGCCTCAGCCACTTATCGATCAGCTTAATGACCCAGGCGTTTTGATCATTCCTGTTGGAGATGAATACTCGCAGGTGTTGGTAAAAATCACCAAGTCCAACGGTAAAATCCATCAGGAAGGTATTGGCGGCGTCCGCTTTGTGAAACTTGTGGGTGATCACGGTTGGAAGGCATAGTTAAGCGTTTAGCTGTTAGCCATTAGCGTTTAGCTTTGGAAAATGGTTGTAATAGTAAAACATCCTGCTTGTCAGGACGGCAGACCGATAATCATTACAGCTAATAGCTAAAGGCTAATAGCTCAATTTAGGTTAAAATGACAAAAGTTGGAATTATTGGAGCGGGTCTGTGTGATCCGAAAATAAGTGCACTGGCAGAAGAAGTCGGCCGCAGGGTTGCTGAACACAAGGCCATCCTTTTTTGCGGCGGCCTTGGCGGGGTAATGGAAGCATCAGCCAAAGGAGCCGTTGAAGCAGGTGGTATCACTGTTGGTATTCTTCCTGGAGTCAAGGCAACTGACGCCAATCCGTACATCAGTATCCCTGTAGTCACTGGCATGGGGCACGCCAGAAACGTCATACTCGTTAGGAGCTGTGACGTACTGATCGCCATATCAGGCTCCCATGGTACCCTGTCGGAAATAGCCCTTGCGCTCAAGATGTGGAAGCCTGTGGTTGGCTTGAAGACATGGAAGCACCTTTCAGACGTTCATTATGTCAAATCGGCAAAAGAGGCAGTGGAAAAGGCATTTGCATTGTTGCCTTAGCCCAGACCCAGTCCATCCACGGCCCTTGAAAGGCTCTCAAGCAATCTTCCCTCATCAATAGTAGTAAGCACCCTATCCTCCATAAGCATGCGTCCTGCCACCATTACGTCCTGTACGTCTCCGCTCCTTGCCGCATAGACAAGGTGTGATACAGGATTATAGCAAGGCCGGAGGTGAACCTGATTCATGTCCACCACAACCAGGTCTGCCTTGGAACCTTCACGCAGGCATCCAAGGTCTTCTTCTCTGTGCAGGGCCGTTGCCGCCCAGGTAGTAGCCATGGACAAGGCCTCGTGGGCGGATATCAAGGTCGGATCTTTTTTAATGCCTTTATGTAGCTTTGCAGCAGTATCCATCTCACTCATAAGATCAAGGTCATTGTTGCTGGCGGCCCCGTCCGTCCCCAAGGCGACTGTCACACCGGCCTCAAGGAGTTCGGGCACAGGGGCAATCCCAGAGGCCAGCTTGAGGTTACTCTCAGGACAATGAACCACCCGGACATCTCTCCGGGCCAGAAGCGATATATCATCTTTGCTCAAGCTCACGCAGTGGATGGCAAGCAATCGGTCTCCAAAAAGGCCGAGCCTGTCCAGATGCTTTACCGGAGAAACCCCGCAGAGTCTTCGGATCTCCGCGTTTTCCCATTCTGTCTCGGCAAGATGGATTACTAACAGCGCGTCCTTGGCCTCTGCCAACTTCTGTGAACGCCAGAGCAGTTCAGGTCTGCAGGTATAGGGCGTATGAGGGTCCACTGTAATGGTGATTCTCGGATGCCCCTTCCATTTGTCCATCAAACGTTCCGTCTCTTTAAGGGCTTCTTCCCCGGAGGAAAACGATGGTGACGGAAAATCAAACACTCCTTCTCCAAGCCAGGCCCTGAGCCCCACCCTGTCAGCCACCGAGGCAACACTGTCTTCGAACAGGTACATGTCCACAAAACCCGTGGTCCCGCACCGTATCATTTCTGCACAGGCGAGCTCAGTCCCGAGTGCTACAAGTCCTGAGGTCAACTTGGCCTCAGCAGGAAAAATGTGGTTCTCCAGCCATGTTTTAAGAGGAAGGTCATCAGCAAGGCCCCTGAAAAGGACCATGGCGGCATGGGTATGGGAATTAATGAGTCCAGGAAGTATGAGCCCGTATGGCCTGTTAATAGTTTTATTTGCAACAAAACTTTTTGAAAGTTCAGACAAAGGACCGGCTGCAACAATAGTATCGCCTTTTACGGCAACTGCTCCCCCTGGGATTGGAGAATCATTCGGATAAGATATAAGAATTTCACCACATATTAAAAAATCTACTGATTCCACTTAAAGTACTCCTTTAAAAAGGCTACCAGAAGACGCTCCAGACTGTGCTCCGACTTATGTGCCTGAGCTATCACGTCCTCTATAAGGATGGGCTGGAAATTGTCCGGATCATTTACATTGGCAATAACCGATATCCCCAGCACCTCCATCCCTGCATGGACAGCAACGATTACCTCCGGCACCAGGGACATAGCCACTGCATCCGCACCAATCATCCTGAGAAATCCGGTCTCTGCAGGAGTCTCGAGGCTGGGGCCTGGAACAGCCACAAATATTCCCTTTCTCAAGGCAATGTCCAGATTCCCGGCTACTTGAATAATTTTTTCTCTTAGGGTGATTGAGTAAGCCCTTGAAAAGTCAGGGAATCTCGGCCCCCATCTGTCTATGTTGGGTCCCCTCAGCGGGTTGTCCGGGATCAGATTTATGTGATCTGTAATCAGCATCAGATCCCCTGAGGAAAAATCCAGGTTAAGGCCCCCCGCGGCGTTACATCCGATCAGCACTTTTGCTCTCATGCCGGCCATTACCCGAATGGGGAACGTCAGCTCCCTTGTCCTGTAACCCTCATAGAAGTGAAATCGTCCCTGGAAGAGAGCAACTCTTGCATTCCCGATCTTACCCACCAGAAGCTTCCCCTCGTGGTCAGGGGAAGTGGATACCGGAAAGTTGGGAATATCACCATAACCGGCTTTCCATGCAACATCCATTGCCCCGGCTACATCCCCAAGGCCAGTGCCCAGCATCAGACATACATCCGGGAGCCAAGGCAGCTCTTTCTGAAAAAAACTTATAGTCTCTTCAACTGCCGCAACATACTGTTCCATAAACGCTTATCCATAGAAAACAGAGAGAGAAAAGTCAACGTGTGGAGATGTAATACTCTTGAACCGGACAGACCTAAGTCCCTGGGCGATACTTAGGCAAAGTAACCGTGAGAATCACATAGTCCGCCTCCTGGTTAAAGGAAAGAAGACCGCCCATGTTCTTCAGCAAACGGTAACAGAGTGGAAGACCGAAGGTCTGTCCGCCGTCGTCAAATGGCAGGAATAAAAGTTTATAATTTTTTATCTTATTCCCAACCATTTTATTTTTAAAATCGACATGAACACTCTCACCGCTTTCATATAATCTGATAAAGAGCATCCCCCCTTTATCCAAAGCCGCTACGGCATTTCGAATAAGGTTAACAAAAACCTGCATCAGTATTTCCCTGTCCACATATACTGTGGATATTGCTGAGTCTGATTCCGTCCGGCACGTAACACCATATCGTTGCATCTCAGGAGAAAGAAAATCCACTGATTTCGTAACTACAGTATTAGCAGAACATTCCTGACGCCGGACCTCGACAGGTTTAAGATAATTCTTTATCCTGTCCAGGAGTGTCTCCAGGCGTTTGGATTCGCGCAGTATTATGTCAACCTCCGGCAAATTCGGACATTTCTTTTGGATACGCCTGGCAAAACCACCAATAGAGACCAGCGGATTCCGAATTTCGTGGGCCACTTCCGCAGAGATTGTACCAAGGGTCTCAAGTTTTTCCCTTTGGATCAAGGTCTTTTCCAGAAGAACTCGATCTGTAATATCTACAATAATGCCTTCCAAATGTTCTATCTCATGTCCTGCTTCAGGCCGGATAGGTGGAATGGATCTGAGAATGGCGTAAATCAAGTGGCCTTTCTTGTGTAACAGCCTGCATTCAGTTGAAAACGGCACCCCTCGCGATTCAAAGGCGGACCGGAAAAACCTTTCCACGCGCTGACGGTCCTCAGGATGAATACAATCAAGAAGCCAGTCATGGGTATTTACCGCCTCATCCGGACTATAACCCAGTATCATTGAGCAGATCTGGTTGACAAATTCTATTTGGAGGTCTTTACGGAGCACAAAGATAAGCAATGGAGAATTTTGAACAAGATAGAAATAGCGCTGCTCAGCCAGCCTGATCCGCTCTCTGAAGGCCTTGCGTTCCTCATAGCGTTTTAGACAGAGATTAAATTCGCTGAGAGTGAATGGCTTTCGCAGATAGTCATAAGCCCCGATCCTGATGGCCTGGATTGCATTATCAAAAGTACCATAGCCTGTAATGAATACCACTTCGAGTTTGGGATCCTTCTGCCTGAGTTTTTTGGCCAGTTCCAGGCCGCTTATCTCCGGCAGGTTGATGTCAATAAAAGCCAGGCGCACAGCATGTTCTTCAAAAGCAGTCAGGGCATCATTAGGATGTGTAAAGACAACGGGCCGGTATCCCTCATTTTTAAGTATTTCGCTCAAAAATTCACAAATTATGGAATCGTCATCAACTACGAGTACCTGGTCTTTGGTTGAATCCATTGTGTCCATAAGAAGGATCTCATACATTCAGGTGTAAGCAACATCATTTTGATTTAATAAAACTAACCTATTATATTATGGTGCAAAACCAAAGCGAATTCAAGAATAACGTAGGTAACAGACCAATATTTCTCTTAGATATTTTTCTGTATATATTCCAAAAAATTTTAGAATTAAGACCTTGTGGAATCTCCAATACTCATAAGCCACTTGAGAAATGCCAGATCTTACCCTATAGCTGCCATGTAGCCGTTTACGGCTTGAAATTGGAAATTAGAAATTGGAAATTTGGCCTTCATGCTTTTGTACTGTTTTAGATGATCGTATTATCTGATAGCCCACGGCAACGTAACCGTTCATACCCCCTGGCAGCCGACAGGCTTTTGCAGGGTTTCAACCGCGGACAAGGTTGCACCAAAAGGCGTATTCTCAATGGATTGTGCTTTGAAACCCGAAAAAGGCTGTTGGCTGTCAGGGGGGGGAAGTGAATGACTACACGGCAACGGTATTGATGCCAGCAACAAGGACGACTCCGTTAACATTGCCACCTATACCAATCTCTTCGGCATGTACCAGCCGGACGCGGCGGCCTCCTTCTTGGTGGGCGGTGAGAACTACATTATCACCGCCAACGAAGGCGATGCCCAGGAGTATGATACATTTGATAAAGAGACAAGGGTGAGCAAGCTTGATCTTGACCCAACCGCTTTTCCCAACGGCAATGACCTGCAGGATAAAAAGGTCCTCGGCAACCTCAAGGTTACCACCGAAATGGGCGACATCGACACTTCACTTGCTGCCGATGTCAGTAATGTGAGGTGGTATCAATTTTCAGGGAGATGACTGTCTCCGCTGTTCCCGGAAGGCCATGGCGGCTCTGGTAGCGCAGGAAGAGACCGTCTTCTTTGCGGAACCAGTAAT
>JAYEMY010000283.1:0-2108 GCA_034718455.1 Thermodesulfobacteriota bacterium | reverse complement strand
GGGCCGTGACGTCGAGTCCATGATCAGGGACCTCACCCACCTTGCGGTGGACATGGTGAAATCCGAAGAAAAGGAAAAGGTGGAGGCAAAGGCTAAAGACCTTGCTGAAGACCAGCTCCTGGACATCCTGTTACCGAGTCTTAAGAGCGAGCAAGACGCAGGAGAAACCTCTACCAGGGAACGCTTCCGTCAGATGCTGAGAGATGGAAAGCTGGATGATCGCTTCGTGGAACTAGAGGTTGCTCAGAGACCCGCTTCACCAATGATTGAAATCTTTGCTGCCGCAGGCATGGAAGAGATGCAGAGTGGCATCCAGGACATGCTATCCAACGTGATGCCTAACAAACGGAAGCGTCGTCACGTAAAGGTCTCTGAAGCAAAAAAAATCCTAGAACAAGAGGCGGCAGGAAAATTAATAGACATGGACAAGGTGGTAAAAAAGGCCATTGCCCGTGTTGAGCAGTCAGGAATCATATTTTTAGACGAGATTGACAAAGTTGCTGCCAGGGGGAGCGGGAGCGGCGGCCCGGACGTTTCAAGGGAGGGAGTTCAGAGGGACCTCCTGCCTATAGTGGAAGGCACTTCTGTCCATACCAAGCATGGTATCGTAGTGACAGACCACATACTATTCATTGCAAGTGGTGCTTTCCACGTCTCAAAACCCTCTGATTTACTGCCTGAGCTTCAGGGAAGGTTCCCAATCAGGGTCGAGCTGAATGCATTAACTCAGGAAGACTTTGTAAGGATCCTTACAGAGCCGGAAAATGCCCTTGTCACTCAATACAAGGCACTGCTTGACACAGAAAACATAGAATTGATATTTGATAAAGAGTCAATCAAAGAGATAGCCAAGATTTCCTTTGAAGTAAATGAGCGCACGGAAAATATAGGGGCCAGAAGACTCCATACCGTAATGGAAAAACTGGTTGAGGAAATCTCTTTTGATGCCCCGGACGTTGCCCCTCAGCAAATTCATATAACCGCTGCTTATGTGCAGAAAAGGTTGAGGGATATAGCTAAGGACGTGGATCTGAGCAGGTTTATCCTGTGATCCTTTAAGTTCAGCTATTAGCTGTAAGCTGTAATGATTACAGGATCTTTTTCAAAGCTAAACGCTAATGGCTCAATCCAGGTTTAATAAAACTTGATTGGATAATTTATGGATAACATATCAAGGGCCCGGGTTCTTATTGAGGCCCTTCCCTATATTCGGCAATTTGCCGACAAGACCATTGTCATAAAATACGGCGGCCACGCCATGGCGGAACAATCCCTCAAGGAAAAGTTCGTGCTGGACATTATCCTGATGAAGTACGTGGGAATCAATCCGGTCATTGTCCACGGAGGCGGGCCTCAGATAAACCGGATAATGGAACGAATGGGGATCCGGTCTACATTTGTCGAGGGCCAGAGGGTCACTGATGATGAGACCATGAGTGTTGTGGAGATGGTGCTGGTTGGTACTGTCAACAAAGAGATAGTAGGTCTTATCAATGGCTATGAAGGACGGGCAGTGGGTCTGTCCGGCAGGGATGGTGATCTTATACAAGCAGATCCTATGAAAATTTACAAATATACCGGGGATGAACGTCCGCCTGAAATTATAGATATTGGAAGAGTAGGAAAGGTTTCAAGTGTCAATGCCGGGGTGCTTAAGGCCCTTGAGGATGCAGGGTTTATACCGGTTATAGCCCCGGTTGGTGTCGGGCCTGATGGACAGGCATATAACATAAACGCTGATCTTGTTGCCGGGGCCATAGCAGGGGAGCTTAAAGCTGAAAAACTTATACTCCTGACAGATGTCCCCGGGGTAATGAATTCGAAGAACGAGCTGATTCCATCCATGACGGCGGATGAGGCAAGAAAGGCCATGAAGGATCGTATCGCAACCGGCGGAATGATCCCAAAACTTAAGTCGTGTCTTAAGGCCCTTGGCAGCGGGGTTGATAAGGCCCACATTATCGATGGAAGGAAGGAACACGCCATCTTATTAGAACTGTTAACAGATACCGGGGTCGGAACGGAGATAGTCCAGTGACAATCCAATCACTCAGCTCATCTGTTGCAAATACATACAGCCGTTTTCCTGTAACTCTGGTGCGGGGAAA
>JAYEMY010000282.1:0-2115 GCA_034718455.1 Thermodesulfobacteriota bacterium | reverse complement strand
GAAATTGGGAAAAATACAAAGATGTAGATGCGTTACCTAATTTCGAATTTCCAGTTTCAACATCGGCATTCAATTCGACAATACACGCTTTTTCGCAAAAAGTGTAAACTGGTGAATGAAGGACGCTGTATTTTTTAAGTTTTTTAATATTATTACAAAAAGAGAATAGCTCAAGACAAAACGGTTTGGTGTGTTACGCATACAAAACTTATATAGCTTATTTTAGGATAGCGGCACAGAAAGGACTTCTTCAATCCTTCCCTCATTCAACTTGTAATACTTATTGGACATTGCTTCTATCATGGGCTGAACATGTGAAATTATGATCCACGCCTTTGCCGGATAGTTTTGTAGCACTGAGATAAGGCGTTCCTTAGTCTTTTTGTCAAGACCGGTTGTGGGCTCATCCAGCAAAAGGATTTCAGGCCTCATGGATAATATGGTTGCCATTGAGACAAGCCGTTTTTCCCCTCCTGAGAGTTGATATGGGACCCGGTCTCTGAAGTGCGATATTCCCAGCTCCTCAAGTGTCTGCTCTGCCCTCTCTGTTGCCTCATGATGGTTCATCCCCATATTTAATGGCCCAAAGGCCACATCTTCCAGTACAGTGGGACAGAAGAGCTGGTCATCGGAATCCTGGAAGAGCAGGCCGATCGCGCGACGGATTTTTTTAAAGTCCTGTTCTGTTTCACGCCTTTTCCCAAATATGGTTATTCCCCCTTTAGTAGGCCTGAGAAGGCCCAATATTATATGGAATAAAGTCGTTTTGCCAGCACCATTTTCTCCCAAGAGGCCGATTTTGTCACCCTCTTCCAGGTGTAAACTGAGTTCTTCCAACACCTGATTTCCATTTGGGTATTGAAAGGATATTCCTTCAAGATCTATCAGCGACATAAATTTATCCAATCAACTCCAATAATAAGAAAAAGATATACAGAAGTGAGGCCGGCCAGGCAAATGTCCCTGCGGTGGAGGCGAAAATGCGAAAGCAGCCAGAAGGTACCGTCGAAACCGCGACACAACATTGCTTTGTACACCCTCTCGCCCCTTTCAAGGCTTTTAATGAACAAGGTACCAATGAGATAGGCATAAGTTCGATAGGTATGCAGGTTGGATCTGGGTTCAAATCCTCTGACCTTGATGGCCTGTTTCATGCGATTGAATTCAGAATTAATAACGTGAAAGTATCGCCAGGAAAAAAAAATAAGTTGCACCATTTTGGATGGGACCCGGAGGTGTGCCAGGGCATGGGCCAGTGAAAATATGGTCGATGTTGAAAGCAGGGCCAGATTTGCCAGTATTATAGCGTTGCATTTAAGACTTATTGACAGGGAGAGGCCCAGGCCTTCTGCTGTAATGATAATTGGGCCCAAGCGGGTAACGCCGGTCCCGGGTGTTGTCCACGGGAGTATAAGCCATAACATCAGGATAAAGAGATTGACCACAAACAGACGATGAGACACTTCCTTGAAAGAAAGGCGAGCGGCTATTACCAGGAGCAAACCACCTGCCATGGCAAAGATTTGTCCTTCCAGACTTCCAAGACTCACGGTTACAACAGAATAGCCTACGGCGAGCAGGATCTTTACTCTGGGATCTGCAGAATGGAGTATGGATTTTCCCGAGGCAAAACGTTCGCAGGTCACTTTTCGCGTTTTTTCTGAGTGAGATACATTGCTAAACCCATCAACCCGGCAATATATCCAAGTCCTGCAACCACGTCTCTAAAACCAACCTTATCACCCTGTTCAGCCAATCTTAACAGTTGATCCTTGACGGGATTGAGCTTGCGGTCAAGAATCTGTTCAAATTCCGCACTGGTAAGGGCCAGTGTCCCTTTTGGTTCAGGACTTTCGGCAGTCTGCGGACCGTTTGCCTGTTCGGTTTCCTGGGCGGCAGGCCCTGATTCCGTGCCCTGTATAGATACAAGTGCCTCAGCCCGGTGCCCCATCCCTGCTTCAAGGACAAGGCGGTACTCTCCGTTCCCTGGCGGCTTAAAGGAGAATTTCCCCTTTTTATCAGTCATTCCATGATAGACCTCTTTGCCTTCGGAATCAAGAGCCAGGACGGCAGAGTCCATAGCCTTGTTACCGCCTGAAAAATAGCCCTCAGCCA
>JAYEMY010000281.1:0-2126 GCA_034718455.1 Thermodesulfobacteriota bacterium | reverse complement strand
ATCTCAGCCAAATGAGATCATTTGATGATTTACCTGAAGAGGCCAAGGATTATCTCAAGACCATAGAGGATATGGCTGAAACACCCATAATGCTGATCTCAGTGGGTCCTGGTAGGGAGCAGACCATCCTTTTGAAAAATCCTTTTGAATAACCGGCATCCTTCATTCTGTAGTTTACACTTTTTCAACATAGACGGACGCTGGCCATTAGCTGTCAGCCTTTAGCTGTTAGGTAAAAACTTTGTATAAAAACGGACTGTTAAGCTAAAAGCTAACGGCTAATAGCTAATCGCACAGGTCATATTTTTTGAGGTATATTATCCCCAAAAGTGTAAACTACTTTTGACTTGCTATGAAGGATGCCGAATAACCGAACAAAATAAAGCATCTTTCATTTTTAGGTTTATGTTTTTTAAAAGAATTTCGTAACCGTTCACGGGGTTACAACGCCCGTTTTACCGCAATCCACCGAGCTGTAAGCGTTTACAGGGTGCTGCAGATGCGAGGCGTACGGGTACGCAGACGTACTCCCTGTACTTCAAGTGCCCGGCAACAAAGCAGGTGCGGTGCCCTGTGAACGCTTACAGAATTTCTTTCATTGGGATAAGCACTAAAGAGCTTGACTAGGTTGCGATATGGAAATAACATACCGCAAGATAAGGCAATTGTAAAAGGATTGGATGGATTTGTTGTTTGGTGCTTTTCTGAAAAAAAGGAATTCTTATACTATAAATTTAGTTTAAACAAAAGTGAGTGGTGGGGGGTAAACTAAGTGAAATTAAAGAGTGTTTTTGAAAATAATGGGTTTATGCCTGCGAAATATACATGCGATGCCGGTGACAATAACCCTGAATTTGTAATAGAAGATGTGCCGGAAAAGACAAAAAGTTTTGCTATGACAATGGAAGACCGCGACTCTCCAATAAGAGCAATGGTTCACTGGATTATCTTTAATATCCCAACGGATATAAGAGAAATAAAAGAAAATAATGTTCCTCAGGGAAGTATTCATGGAACAAATGATTTTGGGAAGCAAAGCTATAAAGGACCTTGTCCTGATTCAGCCATTCATAGATATGAATTCAAGCTGTTTGCTTTGGATAGAGTCCTCGAAGTTGATGAAAGAACGAAAAAAGCCGAGTTAGAGAATTTAATTAGGGGTCGTACTCTAGCAGAAGCAGTATTAACAGGATTATATTCAAGGGACTAAAAAATATAAGTAATTGCCTCTCCGCAGTTACTGCCACCTTGGTAACGGCCGGTCGTTGGTACCGCTACAAACGATCGGATTGCTATGCTCAAGACACAAAGTGCGCCAAGAAAGACATTGTGGCCGCCGGGTGTCGGTGTTCGCAATTGACCTATTATTACGCCGTCACTGGTTCAGTTTGAATTGTCAATTCCAAAAGATTATCATACATACGCATCCTGCCACAGGTTCATAATAAAATCTTTCCAGGGAAGGACACATATATCCCCATCTTTTCGAGGGGTATCTTCAAGAGTGACCAATATATAATTCTTTAGAAGTTTTTCTTCCTTTATTGCAGTCAATCCTTTAAAATCTTTTCTTGTGATATTGACCTTCCCTTTTACCTCAATCGCTGTTTGCCCGTTGATGACAAAATCAACCTCAAAGCCTGAGGTTGCCTTCCAGTAATACAGATCACAACCACCATTGTAATCGCAGTAGGTTTTTATCTCATGATGGATATAAGCTTCAAATGCCTCCCCAAATTCCGGAGATCTCATTGCCAGACCCCGACGACCTTGCAGAAACCTGGCTACTCCTATATCGAAAAAGTAAAATTTCGAAGTGGAAACCGGTTTTCGTTTGACGGATTTCCGCCATGCAGGCAGATCATCGCCAAGCAGCGTGTCACGTAGAATCTGAAAATATTCCTGCACGGTTGATCTTGGGACCTGTGCATCGCTTGCGATGTTCGTGTAATTAATCATTTTACCGTTACACAGCCCGACTACAGTAAGAAATCTGCTGAATGCAGGCACATTCCGAACGATGGCTTCCGCTGCAATCTCTTCCCTTAAATAATTTCCCGTATATGCCTCCAGATCTTCAAATGGTGCGTCGGAAAAATAGATGGAGGGGATCAGACCTGTATCCA
>JAYEMY010000280.1:0-2128 GCA_034718455.1 Thermodesulfobacteriota bacterium | reverse complement strand
ATACTCGTTGTGAGGCCGTAACCTATCGTTTTCTCAGCCCGGAAGAACAACAGGCGAAAAAGAAGAAAAAGAAAAAGAAATAAACGACATGAGCAAGCAGGCCATAACAAAAATTTATTATAGAGAGTTTAGTATTTATACGAGTCTGCTTATCACTATTTCTTTGTGTGGTCTTTGTTGTCTGTCCGGATGTAAAGATAAAACGACCATAACTCCAGCAGCAACTTCCATCACAAAAAAATCGACCGTAATTGATTCAAAAAAAATAAAGGGTTTTAAGGTTAGGCTGGAGCATCTCATGGGGCCTTCTACTTATTATTACAGCTCGGAAGGAAAACCCGATCCGTTTCAGCCGTTTTTAAAAACAGCACAGAAAGTTTCCCGGCGGACAGCTAAAAAACAACGCCCGAAAAAAGAGGTCAGAAGGCCGGAAATTTGCGCTACACCATTGGAGTGTATGGACGTTGGCCAGTTGACACTGGTAGGCATTATTGCCAATGATAAAGGTAACAGGATTGCCATGGCCCAGGACGCTGCCGGGATCGGGTACTTTTTGCAGCCTGGTCTGCGGGTCGGCTACAGAAACGGCAGGGTTAAAAAAATCCTGCCGGACAGAGTAATCGTAGAAGAAGAACTCGAAAACATCCGCGGCAAGCTGACCTTGCAGGAGAGGGTACTGTTACTGCATCCGGAGGGAAAATAATGGGTTGCAAACGGAAAATCTCATGCCTTTTGATTGTCTTTTTGGTCGGGGTGTTCTGGTGGATGCCGGGCAACAGGCCTGCAATAGGCAATGAGCCAAGCCAGAGCAAACCGGAGCAGGAAGACATATCCCAATGGATAGATGAACTTGAATCCCGCCTTCCCGACTCTGAAAATAATGAAGAACCAGATGAAACGAAGGATTTTACCGCTTCAAAAATTGGTGAAACCTATGGTAACAATTCAGCGGCAAAATTGGTGAGTGATGCTGACAATGATAAAATTAGTGTGGATCTCTTTAAAGTGGATCTCCACAATGTATTTCGTTTGCTGGGTCAGGTCAGCGGTAAGAACATTGTAGTAGATGAATCCGTAAAGGGTACCATTACGCTGGCCCTGGAAAGCGTGCCTTGGACCTTTGTCCTGGATGTAATTAAGAATTTAAAGGGATTGGCCAGCAGCGAGCGTAATAACACCATTATGATTTACCCAGCCAGCAAATCTCTCGAATGGGGTGATGATACCGGATCAACCGGCACCCTTGATGTTCAGATTGAACCCCTTCTTATTGAAAAAGAGCAGGAACTCATCATTGACAAAGATGGAATTCCTGTTGAAGAGGAGCAAGACGGCATTCAGATTAAGCGCATCGCAGAGATTCAAACTCCTATTGAAGAGGTTGCCAAGGCGCAGGACCTTATTAATAAGGCTGTTAAGCGTGAGAAACAGGGGGCAGTCGGCCAAGCCCTAGAACTCTATGCTGCGGCATCGGATAACTGGCCGGAAAATGTATCGCTGGCTAAAAAAATATCGGCATTAGCGCTTGGCCCGGGAGGTCAGGAACTGACTGCTTTAAATTTTGCCAAAAAAGCACTTCGTTTTGAGCCTAAAGACAGGGAAGCAACCACTTTTGCAGCAGTAGCGCTGGCCCGAATGGGAAAAACGGATGAAGCGAAAATCTATTTTGAACGCGCAATGGGTACTACTTTACCTTCCCTACATACACTATATAACTATGCGGTTTTCTGTGAATCTGAAGATGAGTCTCGACAAGCACTTCGGCTGTTAAATAGTATCGAGGCCAATTATGAGCTTTCGGCGGATGCCATGCTCCTGCGAGCGCGAGTTTTTGAACATCTTGGTCAAATTGACAAGGCAATAACTGAATATAGGGCGGTCTCGCAGGGAGGAGCGTCAATTCCTCCGAGGTCACAGCGATATGCAAAGGAACGAATGGAAAGATTGATGGCAGCTAAGTTGAGCGATTAGCTGTTAGGGGTTAGCTTTGAAAAATCAGGACATTACGTTAATTAGAGATAACACCCAACGGGTTCACCCTGTTTGAATCCCCTCATGGGCGGCAGACCGACTTGTCAGAACGCCTGGACCGATAATTATTAAACTAATAGCTAGCCGCTAACGGCTA
>JAYEMY010000279.1:0-2139 GCA_034718455.1 Thermodesulfobacteriota bacterium | reverse complement strand
GTGAACCCCATTAGGTACTTCATCTCGATTGTCTTATTCATCACGATTTTTTGCTTGCCTTTTTGGCTATGTTCAGCCCGCGGAGAATTTCAAGAAACTAAAAGAGGAACGACGGAAAGGATCACCTTCTCTTCGTATATGAGCGGAAACTGGCAGATCTGGTCAATTGATCCTGACGGAAAAAATCTTATGCAGTTAACCAACACCGAGCAGGACTTCCATTACCCTGCATGGTCACCAGACAGGACAAATATAGCTTTTGTGGATAGCGAAGGGGCTGTCTGGATAATGGAGATGGGCAATAAACCTCAAAAGCTTCAAAATCTTCCCCCCGACTGCAACCATCCTGCCTGGTCACCCAACGGAGACAAAATAGCCTTTGTTTGTTATACGTTTGACAATCGAAAGGAAGACAGTGATATCTGGATCGCTGATCTAAAAAAGGGTACTGTTAAAAAGCTTATGACGCAGGACAACATCCAGAGTTTTCCAACTTGGTCTCCTGATGGGAAAAATATAGTCTATATCAGCGGCTACCGTGTCAGCAGCAGTAAAATCATAGAGGCATTATGGTTGGTAAATAGTGATGGTACAAATCCAAGACCACTTATATCTAATGAGTTTTACAATATTCAGCCGGCTTGGTCTCCTGATGGAAAAAAAATTGCCTTTGCATCCAGCAGAAGCGGGAATATGGATATATGGGTTGCGGATAAAGATGGCAGGAACGAAAATCAGCTTACCTTTGACAAATCTTATGATGCAGATCCGAGCTGGTCTTCTGATGGGTCTAAACTGTGTTTTACATCCACAAGGAGTGGTCAGATGGAAATCTGGGTGATGGATAGCAATGGGGAAAATCCAAAACAGCTCACAGGATTAACAGGTTCACAAGCCGAGAGCATGCATCCATGCCGGCATAATTGAGAATTTTATTATGAAAAACATCTGTTTGTTAATGATAAAAACATTTATTGTTTTCTTCTGTCTGAGTTTTTTAAGCTGCGCAACACTCCAAAAGCCTTCTGAGCCGGTTGTGTCAAAGATAAAACCGGTTCCATCGGAGGTTGAGAAAAGAGCTGAACCGAAGATAGGTTCAAACGCTCCTTTTAAAATTTCTAAGGTAGCTATCAATCGAAAGTCTTTTAATCCTTCAAAAGGAGAGAAGGTGACCATATCCTGGCATATTTCCCGATCCTCTAAGGCCCTTGTTCAGATATTCGATCGTGACATGTGTCTTGTTAGAGAACTGATGTCGGCAGATATTGGAAATCCTGGAATTATCCACGTCACCTGGGATGGAAGAGATCTGGAAGGAAACATAGTGCCTGATGAGGCGTATTTCTTCACAATTGAGGCTAATGAATACAGGGGTGGACTTACATATTATGATCCTGTGACCTTTTCCGGTGGAGAAAATTTTGACTTTCCCGTGGAATTTGACAACACTAAAAAAATGATTACATACAATCTCCCGAAGGATTCACGAACACTCATCAGGGCAGGAATAACCCACGGACCGTTGCTTAAGACAATGGTGAATTGGGCTCCAAGACCGGCTGGTGTAAATCAAGATCCCTGGGATGGAAAAGATTCCTCATGTATTATATATGCTCCAGATCAAAAGGGATTCACCATGATGTCTGATGCTGTGACACTTCCTGAAAACAGCATCCTGACTGTTGGTAATAATAAGTATGCGTACTTTGAATATAAAAATGAGATCGTTCAGGATAGACCAGTGAAAGAAGAACGTCCCAGGATTGTGCCTGATAAAAAACAGCCTGATTCACATTTTACCAGATATGTCCGAGAAGTTTATGAGCTAAGGTTTTATTTAGAACTGCTTCAGGATCTTGAAAAAAATGATCATGGTTATCCAATTGTCAGCGGAAAGTTGCCGGTAAAGATTTATCTGGACAAAAAAGTAAAGAGAAGTGCAACAGAAAGACGTTACGAGATTATATGTTATGTTGATTTTAAATTCATAACCGAACAGGAGGAAGGCTACTCACCAAGCACCTGGATATTGGACACCAAAAAAATCCCGGACGGGGAACACATTCTGACTGTAAATGTCGCCACTCTGAAAGGCCAAATGGCAAGCGCAAGCCATAAGGTCTTTGTGCGAAATTAGAG
>JAYEMY010000278.1:0-2141 GCA_034718455.1 Thermodesulfobacteriota bacterium | reverse complement strand
GGCGGGGGGTCCCGACCGGCCCGCTGAACTCCTGCTTGATATTGGAATACTGTCCTGACCAACCAAAACTAAAACGGTTGTTCCAAAACGAATTATTGATCTCCAGCCGCGCAAAATGGTTGTCCGTCGTATCTTTGGAGTCGGCTACCCTGTTTTTCCCCTTATTGTAAAAATAGTTATAGAAGGCCTTTACCGCACCCAAATCCCAATCTGTATCAAATTGAAAGTTGGAAGAATCCGTATCGACAATGTGGATGCTCTGATCGTCCGAAGAGTATTCTTCCCCGTAAGAGAAACGGAGATCAGGCCACCAATCCCGGCGCCATGTACTGTACAAATTAGTATCCCACGAACGGTCGGACATGTCCGCAGTCTCGGAATTTATGCGCTCTGTGGCAGTGCCGGAGAGATCAAATCGAAAGATGTCATTGTTTATCATAAAGTCCAAAGTAGGATACAGGAGCTCGTTCACCCGTCCTTCAGTCCAGTCGCGATTGTACCGCACACTTCCTTCCAGCGTCATGGCCTCTGTAAGTTCA
Organism: Thermodesulfobacteriota bacterium; assembly: GCA_034718455.1. Taxonomy (GTDB): domain Bacteria; phylum Desulfobacterota; class Dissulfuribacteria; order Dissulfuribacterales; family UBA3076; genus UBA3076. The sequence goes on along the minus strand of JAYEMY010000278.1, from coordinate 1,602 downwards.
CTTTCTACGTCCACATTATAATTCTGTCTGAAGGACTCCAGGCTCTCGCTGTTCCCGGTTTTTTGATATTGCCAATTTCCGTACAAACTGATTGGATCGGCCCAGGCGGCACTATTCCAGACCAGTGCTACGGAAAGGATTAACATATCCCACGAACAGATTTCTCTCGCCCATCCCCAAAAAAAGAGAAAAGAAGTACGTAGCCTGCTATCCTCCTTTAATTTTTTCTTGCTCATCCCCTTGACAGCTTTCGCATAATTTTACCGGGTCACCTACCATTACATGAGATCCTTTGCGGTACTTTCAATTTTACTGATCCATAGGTATGGATATGTTTAGAAACCAGTTTTTGTTCAAAGAATGGGCTTTTAAACAAATCATGACTGACAATTCACTGGAATTTTATATAATTAGAGCCTTTTTTAGCTATAATATTCCCGAATGCTTCCAAAATTGTAGTATTATAAATATAAATAAAGTGTTATCCTTGAGTATTGTCAAGTATTTGTTAAAAATCACGATTATCTTGATATAGGTAATAGATCGGTCTTTTTTGTTTTTTTATCCGGAAACTGGATCTTGATATTATGTCTATTTCCAAATGGTTACAGGGTAATCATTCACTTCCCCCCCTGACAGCCAACAGCCTTTTTCGGGTTTCAAAGCACAATCCGTTGAGAATACGCCTTTTGGTGCAACCTAAGCTAAGCGTTTAGCTGTTAGCCATTAGCGTTTAGCTTTGAAAAATCAAGACATTACGTTAATTAGAAATAACACCCAACGGGTGAAAGTTTGTAATAGCAAAACATTCTATAATCATTAAACTAATAGCTAACCGCTAACCGCTAAAGGCTAGTTGCTCAATTTAGGTGCAACCTTGTCCGCAGTTGAAACCCTGCAAAAGCCTGTCGGCTGCCAGGGAGTGTGAACGGTTACGTTACAGGAGTAAAGATCTTATGAAAAGGATTCTCCGGTATCATATGTTCAGATGGTTTTGTATGTCAGGCATTTTTCTATTCATGCTTCTTGCCGGGCCGGTGGTCAGCCTTGACACAGTTTCTGCAATGACTGCGGAGGTTACTGCTGTGGCTATGCTTACGACAGACGACCAGGGGGCATCCCTGGCCTGCCCATCTGGAGTCTTTTTTGATAAAACCGCAAAAGAGGTCTACGTGATCAACTCCGGACGGAGCCGGATTGTAATCTATGGTCCGGATTTCTTTCCCCGTATCTCCCTCGGAGCAGGCAGAGGCGTGGATGCTCCCTATGGCGTGCATGTCGATGAAGATGGCCTTCTTTATATATGTCAAGGCAGGAGGCAGGATAAACCCTCCCGCATCACCATCCTTAATGCGGCTTTTTTCCCTGTTAAGGAAATAGAATTTAAGGGGTTTGGAGGGGCCGATAGATTCATTCCGCGGCGAGTGGCCCTTGGCCATGGTGGAGAAATCTATGTGGCCGGCATAAACTCCAGGGGAATTCTCGTGTTGGACAAAGAGGGCAATTTCCTCAGGTGTCTGACTCCATTGGACACGGTATGGGGCACAGAGGAAGAAACCAGCCCCGGATCGGAAACAGTACAGGAACCAAGGCAGGGTAAGA
>JAYEMY010000277.1:0-2149 GCA_034718455.1 Thermodesulfobacteriota bacterium | reverse complement strand
AAAATCTGAACTGTTTTGTTTTTGATGCGATAGGGTACGATATAGGGCATATTCGGAATCACCAATTCTTTTGTCCCTTCAACCCGGCCCGGCTTGCCGATACCCGGATGCTCTGCCGGCATCTCAACAGCCTTAACGTAATCATTCACTTCCCCCCACTGACAGCCAACAGCCTTTTACGGGTTTCAAAGCACAATCCGTTGAGAATACGACTTTTGGTGCAACTTTGTCCGCGGTTGAAACCCTGCAAAAGCCTGTCGGCTGCCAGGGAGTGTGAACGGTTACGCGGTCACAATGTTCTTTCTTGGCGTGCTTTGCGTTTTGAGCGTAGCGGGCGGTTGAGTTGTAGAGGTTCATATTTTTTAGCCCCCCGGTACGATTTTCCGAACCAACTCCGGTACCATCTGCCGGAGCTACTGGACAGGCAGGATAGGCGGGGCAAGCAGGATTTTATCCCAGTTTTTTTATCCCTCAAACAATTCAGAATGTATGCCAAGACGAACCGGTCTAAGTTCGAAATCTGATATTGTATAAATCAGTAGCCAGTCAGGTTCAATATGGCATTCCCGAAAATCTATCCAATTTTCTTTCAGTTTGACTGCCTAATTCTATTAAGCTATTTTAGTTATATGGAAAAGGCTACAATAACTGAAATGAAAAATCGCTTCAGCACCTTTCTTGATAAGGTCAAGCATGGTGATTCCGTTCTTATCACTGAACGTGGGCGCCCTGTTGCACGTATGGAATCAATTTTGACCACAGCTAGTAATGATATAGAAGGCCGCTTAATGAGGCTGGAACGTAACGGATTAGTACGGCGTGCTAAATGCAAACCTGTTTTGCATAGTATTTTAGATGTTAAGCAGTTGCCCGCCCTGAAAGAAAACGCCAGCTTGCTGCATGCCGTACTTGCTGAAAGGGAAGAAAACCGTTGAGATTTTGGGATACTTCTGCCATTATACCGTTATTAGTAAAAGAAATCAGTACGGCGGCTATGCAATCGCTCTATCGTGGTGATTCTGTTTTGTTTGTCTGGTGGGGTACGGAAGTAGAATGTATTTCCGCCATCGCACGGGTCGAGCGCGAAGCAATAAAATTGATCAAAAATTCTCTTTTTTTTGGCTCTTTCTCAGAAAAGCCTTATAGCATTATGCCAACAAACACGCTATCAACCTACTTGTTTTGGGATATTGACCAAGACTCCTTGGATTTACATAGACATAAACGATTTATTGTTGAGAGAATGCTCCAGTATGGAAGGCCGGAAGATGTTCATTGGCTTCTTGATCATTATTCAAAAGATGATATCGTTGATGTTATCAAAAGGTCTAAAACAATAGATCGAAAAACAGCCGGTTACTGGTCCATCCATTATCATATCCCCGAAAAGGAAATATTGTGTTTGAACAGGCCGTTGATTCAAGACTGCTTTTATTAGCCGGAAAGCTTTTCTCCATAGCCGACATTGCGGAGAGGTTTTACCTGGCCGGCGGCACTGCCTTGGCACTGTATCTTGGTCACAGGAAAAGCGATGACCTGGATCTTTTCTCGGAGAAAGAATTCTCAATTGAAAAATTATGTAAAATAATTGAAAAACTAAACGGGCAAATACTAATTGCTGAGCAGGAAACAATACACGCCAATGTCGAAGGCATGAAATTGTCACTGTTACTTTACCCATATAAGCTCATCAAGCCATTACAAAAGTTTGACGGCATAAGAATAGCCGGCATCGAAGACATTGCCTCCATGAAGGTTGTTGCCATTTCTCAGCGGGCCGACAAGAAAGATTTTTATGATTTATATGAAATTCTGAAGCATTTCCAGCCATTAGAGCTAAAAGATATGTTTTTGAAAAAATACGGAAGGCAACGAATCAACTGCTATCATATACTCAAATCCTTTTTCTATTTTCAAGATGCGGAAGATTCTCCTGATCCTATATCTCTGAATGGAACAACCTGGAATGAAGTCAAGACATTCTTTATTAATAATGAGAGGAAATTGACTAAAGGGATGATGTGATTAGGAACGGGAGATAAATAAGTTGAACAAAAATTAATAGGGTTTTTTGTTGTATTCAAGGCGCGAGGAGCGAGCATAACGGGTTATGTGATCGACGAGCAACGAAGAAGACGGCAAAAAAAAC
>JAYEMY010000276.1:0-2150 GCA_034718455.1 Thermodesulfobacteriota bacterium | reverse complement strand
CTCATACGAAAGATCCGGAACCAGAGCAACTATGCGCCAATTTGATTCAATGTCTTGATGAAAAACCGCAGAGACGAGGGATCGGAATGGTTTTTGGAAAAAGAAAAACAGCACAAATCTGGTGGCAGAAAGCAACAGATCAAAACAGGCTATTATCGCACTTAGACCCTGCTCTGTCGGAACTCGATGTAATCCTGCTGGAAGAGGCCGTTATTAAAGGAGTCTTTAAAATTAATCCTCAGAGCCTGGAGGCGGGAGAGACTATAAAGTTCACAATAGATGCACCAAGCGCCGTTAAAGCATTAGATGAAAACGATGTACTCTTTATCCTGCGACCAACACCGGTTAATCAGGTCCTGGATGTGGCTGATACAGGACTTATCATGCCCCACAAATCAACCTATTTTACTCCAAAGATCTTGACTGGCCTGGTAATCAACTCGGTGGACAAGAATAAATCGGTGTGGCTGGATCCTTAGCCAAGAAAAAACTTCAGACGCTCCCGGCGACTCGAGTGTCTCAACCTGTTCAGGGCCTTTTTCTCTATCTGACGAATGCGCTCGCGTGACACATTGAAGCGCTTGCCTATCTCCTCAAGGGTATATTCACTGTCCTCACCTATCCCGAAGCGGAGACGAATGATCTTTTCCTCCCTTGGACTGAGAGTGGCCAGGATGCCCTTAATCCGTTCTGTAAGTTCCCTCTCCCGCACCGTCTCGTAAGGAGAGACAATATCCATATTTTCAATAAAGTCTCCTAGGGTGCTGTCTTCATTTCCAACTGGTGTCTCCAAAGAGACCGGTTCCTTGGAGGCCTCCAGAATAGACAGGATTTTTTCCAGGGGCAGCCCTGTTCGCAGTGAAATCTCAGCAGGTGCAGGTTCCCGGCCAAGCTCCTTGAGGAGGGCATAAAAGGCCTTAAAAAACTGACTACGAAGTTCCAAAAAGTGTACAGGAAGGCGTATTGTGCGTGTCTTATCCAGAATGGCCCTGGTAATAGCCTGGCGTATCCACCAACTGGCGTATGTAGAAAACTTGTTGCCCTTTGTATAATCAAATCTGAAAACCGCTCGCATAAGACCGAGGTTACCCTCCTGAATAAGATCAGAAAGTGACAGGCCTTGATGCATATACCGTTTGGCAATGCTGACCACCAAACGGAGGTTGGCATTGATCATTTCATCTTTGGCTACTTCTATTCTTGCCCGATGCCCTTTGACGATAACATCGAGGGGTTTAACGCTGTCATCCTCGGGATAAATCTCCAAAACGCTGGCAACAGCACTTACCAAATAATTTAACTGCTGTTTTTTAGGCTTAAGGGTGGGATCACGACGCCTCCATGTGCGAATTTGCTCCCTCAGGGCCTCCATTGCAGGCAGATCCGATGGGTGATCCATGATAACCTTAATAATCCCATTAAAGCCATCTCTGATAGTACGGCTGAGATCCTGCTCCTTCTCAGGAGTGAGAAGCTCATAGCTACCCATTTCTCGCAAATAGGTAGTAGTAATTTCCTCTGAGTCAGTATGACCTCCGGCATCAAGAACCACTGTAGGAATCTCAGATTTTGTTTTCTCAGAAGTAACCTCTGCTCCTTTTTCGATCACCCCTTTTTTTTCTGCAACCTCTTTTAACACCTTCTCCCTGGAAATAGTTATGAATTTTTGACTATCGATGACTTCGATATTATTAAGGCACAGCATTTCGAATATTTCTTCAAGCTTTTCGATGTCCTTTTCCTCATCAGGTATTATTTCATTCAATACCTGATAAGTAATCATACCTTCTTGACTCGCTTCAATCAGACGATCCAGATAACCATTGGATGACTGGTTCTTTTTCTTGAGGACTACTTTTACGGCCATAGTTTTATCCGGATAAAACTCTGTTAGTTATTGTTCATCATATGTCAAGCTAAGCCAAAATATGGCTGATAGGACCATGGCAAACAATTCTTTTATTTGACCCTTCTTGATCACAAGTCAAGAACGAAATATAAACGATTTTCTGACTAATTGCAAATATTAATCGGAGGTTCCCCTCTCGGCCTAATAATATCAGGCACTTAACTATGTTATAGTCATGTAACAGGCATAATGATTTCAAGTAGTTGTGAGTCCCTGGAGGAACTTCCGATTAATAAAAGAG
>JAYEMY010000275.1:0-2160 GCA_034718455.1 Thermodesulfobacteriota bacterium | reverse complement strand
CAGTAGCCCCGGTTGTATAGACATCATCAAGGAGAAGTATTGTTTCCACACCTTCAGGCAGTGAGTTTGCGACCTCAAAGGCATTTCTCACATTTCTGAGTCTTTCCTTCATTGAAAGCTCTGTCTGGGGTTTAGTGTTCAATGTCCTGGTAAGAACATCTATTCCCATCGGAATATGAGGAAAGATCGTCCCGGCAAGACGGAGGGACTGGTTAAAGCCCCTTTTTCTCAGACGTTTCAAGTGTAATGGCACAGGAATTACCATGTCCGGCTTTAAGTAATCCAACAACACATGCTCCCTGGCCAGGGAAGAAAGGGCCCTTAGAGCATATCCGTCATCATTGTATTTGATTCTGTGAATAAGGGTCCTGACAGACCCCTGATACTGAAATGCCGAGCGAGCGGTATCAAAGGGTGGAGGGTCCTTTATGCACCGGCCACATGTATGGCCGGTACCCTGCGGCCCGTGAAACGGTCGGCCGCAGACAGTGCAGACCGGAGGTTCTACAGGCATTGCAGACTCAAGGCAGTCGTGACACAGACGGTCTCCTGCCGGAACAAAAGGCCTGGCCTGGCAAGCGGCACAGCACGGGGGAAAAAGTATATCCCTTATGATAAGGGTGAGCCTGGCAAAGGGCCACTGCATTTGACAGATGTGTTCACATGGACTCAACAATAGATAAGGCAAATTCCGAGCACTTTACTTCGGTTGCACCTTCGATCTGTCTTGCCAAGTCATAGGTCACCCTCTTTTTGGCAATAGCTGCCTCAAGGGCGCTGTGGATTTTTTCCATGGCGTCTTTCCAGCCGAGATATTCAAGCATCATGGCACCGGAGAGGATAAGTGAGCCTGGGTTGACTTTGTCGAGCCCTGTATATTTGGGGGCCGTGCCGTGGGTTGCCTCAAAAAGGGCATAGCCATCACCGATATTCGCACCGGGCGCCATGCCAAGTCCTCCCACCTGGGCCGCACATGCATCGGAAATGTAGTCGCCGTTCAGGTTTGGCAGGGCCAGCACGCTGTATTCCCTGGGTCTCAGAAGGATTTGCTGAAACATAGCATCTGCAATGCGATCCTTTATGACAATTTTGTCCTTTGGCTGTCTGCCATTATGGTTGTCCCATAGCTCCTGTTCCGTGATTGTTATTTCAGGAAACTCTGTTTTTGCCAACTCATAGCCCCAATTTTTAAACGCCCCTTCCGTATACTTCATGATGTTGCCTTTATGGACCAGGGTAACGCTGGACTTACCGGTATCAATGGCATGGCGTATGGCCTTTCTGACCAGGCGCTGGGTCCCGAAGCGGCTGATTGGTTTTATCCCGATCCCTGAATCCGGCCTGATATCCTGTCCCATTTCATCAGTCAAAAATCGAATGACCTTCCTGGCATCTTCGCTCCCCTCCGGCCACTCTATCCCTGCATACACGTCTTCGGTATTTTCGCGGAAGATAATCATGTTCATGTCTTCCGGCCTCTTAACCGGGCATGGAGTTCCCTTGAAGTAACGGACAGGCCTTACGCAGGCATACAGGTCCAGGTCTCGTCTCAAGGTGACATTAAGGCTCCTTATCCCTTCACCCACCGGGGTTGTGAGAGGCCCCTTGATTGCGACTACGTGCTCTTTGATGGCTTCCATAGTCTCGGGCGGCAGCCATTTCCCTGTCTGCTGATGGGCCTTTTCACCCGCGAGGATCTCCTTCCACGAGATCTTTTTCTTTCCTCCGTAAGACTTTTCCACCGCGGCATCCAGTACCAGCCTGGTTGCCTTCCAGATATCAGGGCCTATACCATCACCTTCAATGCAGGGAATGATCGGCAAATCCGGCACGGAAATGGTGCCGTCGTCTTTAAGTATAATTTTCTCAGAAATGTTACCCACAGGAAGTTCTCCTCTCGTCCATGTCGTACAACACTACAACAAGTATAATCTGTGATCACCTGTTGAAGAAGGTGTCGTTTATACTGCCGAGACCTAATTGTCCGCGGTAACCCCGACGAAGTCGATTCCGCATCTCGGGGCAATTGTTCGTACCTATTTCGTCTCGACGTTGTCATCCAACCCCAGTCCTCGGAGGGCCGCCTTGGTTTCCTCAACCTGCTGATCCGCTGCTGCCTCCTTCAGTGTAGCTTCGATGCTGACGCGGATTTTAAGATCC
>JAYEMY010000274.1:0-2171 GCA_034718455.1 Thermodesulfobacteriota bacterium | reverse complement strand
CCTCAACCGCATAGAAACCACCAACCAGTGTAAGCAGGGTCAACACCCACAGAACCAATATAAGAACCGTACCTTTCTGTTCATTCACTTTAAACCAGTCACTATTCCTTCAATCAACAATCCAAAGTGGCTTTGTATAAAAAATCCGCCAAGTGGTTGCAGGCTCCTCAGCATCATCGGAAAAAGCCAAACCCATGGCCACTGCCTCAGGAACCTTGCCCTTTTTATTCCAGCCATCCGGCCAATCATCAGGGGTGGATTCATCCTGCAATGTACCCTGATATGTAAAGGCCAGAGAATCTATCCCATCTACAATCGAAAGGCCCCAGCCCTGTTCCATCAGGTCTTCTTTATCTTCCGAGTCTATGCTGTCAGGGAGGGACTCTTTCAAATTTTTGGGCCTGGTGATGATCTTCTGAGCATAGATAAGTTTTTTCCCTCTCTCATCAAAACGATAAACTACCTTGAAAAGACCACCTGTCTGAGAGCCTAACGGCACGTGGGTAGTCACAAAAGAGACTTCGTTCTCTTCTCCATAAAACTCAGAAAAATCCTTGAAATCAGATCCATCCTTCCTCACTACGGCCCTGAGCTGTCTGCCCAAAAGTCCTTCAATAGCGGATACAACCATTAAACCTTCGTTAACCTCTTTCCCCCTGCTGTAAGCCCTCAGTCCGGTACGAACAGACATAGAAAGAATAAGAACCAAAACAGCAATAAGAGAGACTGAAATCAAAAGTTCAAGAAGTGTGAAGCCTGAGGAGAATTTGGTGATTTGGTGATTTGGTGATTTGGTGATTGTTTTTTTTCTCATATCTGTTCTGCCGGTATCCAACTGGTCAATACAAAGGAATGAGCATCATACGGAGGTCGTACGGTAAGAACAAACTCCGTAAGCTCAGGTATTTCAATCTCTTTCTCTTCCTGGTCCTGGGCTGTTATCTTCAAAACCAGGTCCCTAGTCTCAACCTTATAGCTCCACCCGGGATGGTCTTCTACGTCCTCCTCACTTAAAGACAGGGATTCAAGCTCATTGGTGGCCAATCCATAAAGCACAGACTCTGCTATATACGCTGCCTCTCTGGCCATATCACCCCTAAATGCCTGCCTGTGGCCCTGCGCAAAGCCTGAAAGCAACACCCCAAGCGAAATACCCATTATTGCTGTAGCAATCAGGACCTCTATGAGGGTAAAACCTGAGGAGAATTTGGTGATTTGGTGATTTGGTGATTTGGTGATTGTCACGATAAAATGCGCTCCATACGTATCAGCCCCAGGAACCTATCTATCACTATCCGGTCCAGACGACCTCCTTCCCATCTGAGGTCAATTTCCCCACCGCTTGAACTTCCATCAGGATAAAAGGTCACGGCATGAACACCTGGTTCCACTTCCCCCACTCCTTCGCCTTCCACCTTTATGGACTCTGGGATATTCTGCAATTTGCGGCCTTCAATACAAAAGGTCCTGCTCTCTCCATCAATAAAAAACCTGACTGCCTCGCCTCTACCCAGACTTGAGGACTTGGCCCGGACCAAGGTTTGTGTAAAGGACTGAATAAAACGATTCTCTTCCGACCGAAGTATCCCGCCGGCGACAGACACAAAAACCAGAGAACTAAAGATGCCTATCAGTACCAGCACTACAAGGAGTTCTATAAGCGTAAAACCCCTTGACCTTTGAACCCGAGAACGGTTACATCCACCTTTCATAAAGCCACATCGTTAATACTAAATATAGCAAGGAGCATAGACAGAATAATCCCGCCGATTATAATCCCCATCAGGACTATGGTTATAGGTTCCACCAGGGATAAATAGACCTTAGTGTCGTGCTGGACCCTTTCTTCAAGATCATCTGCAATTTTTAAAAGCATAGGCCCCATAGCCCCTGTTTCCTCTCCGACAGCCACCAGGTGGTTCATAAGCGAAGGAAAGACCTTTGCCTGTTTCATAAGTTGGCTGAGACTCTTTCCCTGACGGACTCCCTTATACAAATCCTCCACAGCACTCTGTATAACGCTGTTAGACACCACTTCTCCCGCAAGAGAAATACCCTTGAGTATGGGAACACCGCTCTCAAGCAAGGTACCCAGAGTACGGGCCAAACGACCGAGTTCTATCTTCAGCAACATTGGGCCGGCCAAGGGCAGACGGAGCACCGCCCTGTCC
>JAYEMY010000273.1:0-9106 GCA_034718455.1 Thermodesulfobacteriota bacterium | reverse complement strand
GTGCACCTTGACTTACCAGACTAAAAAATTCGTTTCCGTGATCAATTATCAAGACCTTTCCATAGCCAGGTACGATATCATTGTATTGAACTGTGCCGTCAAAAATTGCCCTGATTTCACTGCCCCAAGGTGTTGAAAAAATTATACCATGACATTCCTTATCATTCCTCCATCCATCAGCATCGGTTCCTGATAGCCGTCCTACTACAGGTGGGCTTAGGTTGCCTTTCTGTAACCTAAACTCATACATTGCCGGTGAAACCGGACCTGAAATAAGTCCCCCTGCATTTTTGCTGCTAAGACGTTTTATAATACCCTGAAGCGATTGCTCAGCAGATTCAAGCTCTTTTAACATCACATCATAAAGCTTTCCCTGTTGTTTAAGTTCGTCCCAAAATGCATATTTTTCCTGTTTCCGTTCTTCAAAAAGCATGGCCCGGGTCTCAATTTCATCAGTAGCCGCTTTAAGAGCTTCTCTCTGTTGTTCCAGTTTGGTTTCATTCTCGGCAAGCTTCTTGATACGTAGTTTGTAAAGGTATCTCTGCTCTCTGTCATGATCCAGTATAAGCCTGAAATAGGTCTTTCTTGATAAAAGCTCCGGCAGGGTCTCTGCAGCGAATAATATGTTTAAACTACCCACTTCACCCATTTCCATGAATGCCCTGAGCCTACTTTCTACCTGGAATTTCAGTGCCTGAAGGGCCTGCTTCTGGCTGGTATAATCCTTTTGGTTCTCAATAAGCGCGAGTTCTTTTATTGTCCACTCCTGACGAGTTTCTTGAAGGCTTTCCCACTCCTGAGCTATTTTTTCATCCAGTTCTGTTAGTTCTATGAGCAATGAACGTTTACTCGATTCTATGTCAGATGCTTTTCCCTGGTGAGTTGTTATCTCTTTTTGCAGGGACTTGAGCCTTTGCTGTTGGGCTTCAAGTTCATTTTTGACTAAATCTTCTTCGCCAAATGCGTAAGCGTGTATTGATAATATTATCAGAGCAATAAGCCACAACCGGTTTCGCTTTATCACAAACGCAAGGACCTCCGCATGGCCAAGGCAGTACCCAGTACACAGAGCAATACGCTGCTTGCTATTATAGCGACGGTATACTGCCAAGGAATAAAACAGATATTCACACCCCTGAGCAGCTCGGACTTGGCCTCAATTCCCTGAAAGAACCTGTAACACGCAAAAACGACTCCTAACGCAAGGCTTGAGCCCAGAAGGCCCTGCCAAAAGGCCTCGACAAGGAAAGGACCTTGGATGAAAAAATTTGTCGCTCCAACGAGGCGGATTATCTTCAGCTCTTCTTGTCTGGCATAAACAGTGAGCTTTATGGTGTTTGTAACCACAAAAGCAGCGGAGAACAATAAAAGGAGTCCGGTTATTGCCACAATAGTTCGAAGAAGACCTGAAAAAACATACAGTCTGTCTATCCACTCCTGCCCGAACTGGACCTTGGATACTTCAGGCCACTTGTTTATTTCTCCGGCCAGTTGCTTAATTCTCTTCAACTGAAACATAGCCCTGTTGACCTGGATTTCAAAAGAAGGGGGCAGGAACCGGGGATCAACTCCCTCAAGCACTTCTTTCTCATCCTTTAGAAAATTTTTCAGCCTTCCAAAGGCTTCTTCAGAAGATATGTAAGTTACTTTCTCTACTTCTGACAGTCCTGTAAGCTTTTGATAGAGGGATGGAATCCGATCTTTTGGTGTATCTTCAGAGAGGAAGACCACCAAGCCAAGCTCTGCACCAAATCTATCAACAAAGTGCTGGAGGTTAAAGTAAAGCAAGGTAAAAAAGGCAAAAATCAGGATGGAAAGGCTAACCACCATTGTAGTTATAAGCTGCGCACAGAAGTTTTGTCTGAGGTCGGAAAATGCCCTGCGGCAAAGGATAGCCAAACTCATTATTATATCCTGATCCTTCCGTTACAGAGTTTTATCACTCTCCGATGGGTATTTTTAAATAGTCTGTCATCGTGGGTTGCAAAAATAATAGTTGCCCCCCTGGCATTTAGTTCTTCCATAAGCATTATTACTTCTTCAGTACGTTGCAGGTCCAGGTTTCCTGTGGGTTCGTCAGCGAGAATTATGGAAGGTCTATTCACCACGGCCCTTGCAATAGCTACACGCTGTTGTTCACCTCCTGACAACTGCAACGGATAGTGACTCGTTTTTCCTGCAAGTCCGACCCCATCCAACACTTGCATTACTCTTTGTTCCGCCTGCTTCTTTCCCAGGCCGATTACTTCCAAGCTCAGGGCAACATTATCAAATATGGTACGATTTGAGAGGAGCTTGAAGTCTTGAAAAATAACACCGATTTTTCTCCGCAGGTATGGCACTTGGGCCTTTGAAAGGGATGAGAGTATCACACCATCCACCCAGACCTCTCCTGATGTAGGCCGTTCAGCACAAAAAAGGATGCGTAGTATAGTGCTTTTCCCCGCACCGCTGGGACCGGTCAGAAAAACGAATTCACCCTTTTCAATCTCCAGATCAATGCCGGAAAAAACAACATTGTCCGTATTGTCCGTGGAATACTTTTTGGAAACATCTTTAAGTCGAATAATGGATGATTCAAGAGAAATCATATTGTTGATTTTGTATTTTGGCAATGAAACCTGGTATTGGAAACTTGAAATTGGAAATTGGAAAAAATACAAACACGTAGATGCGTTACCTAATTTCTAGTTTCCTGTTTCGATAGAGACAGTATAGCTTCCAAGGGACAGACGATCAAGAGTTACCTTCCATTTAAGTCTTTTAACACATTAGGCCGATAAAGTAGCCAGATAAATATACTTTGGTGTGTCACCAGGAGGTACACTTGTTACTATGGCCAAAATAGACGCTTTTTTCAAATTACTGAATGAACAAGGGGGGTCGGACCTCCATCTGGCATCAGGTTCTCCGCCCATTCTTCGCATTAGAGGCGATCTTCAACGTATAAAATACAAAATGCTGGAAAATGATGAATTAAAGGCAATGCTCTATGAAATTGCCCCCGAGAATAAGATCAAGGTCTTTGAAGAAACCGGAGACGTTGACTTTGGATATGAAATTCCAGGTTTTGCCAGATACAGGGCTAACTTTTTTATGCAAAAAAACGGGGTCGGTGCTGTATTCAGGGAAATTCCAAGTAAAATCCTGACCGCCGAACAGCTAGGACTCCCGGATATCATGACAAAGCTGTCGATGCTTCCCAGGGGTCTGGTTTTGGTAACAGGGCCTACTGGAAGCGGGAAATCCACCACACTTGCCGCAATTCTGGATTTTGCAAATGCAAACCGTAAGGATCACATTATTACTGTAGAGGACCCTATTGAGTTTGTTCACCAAAGCAAAGGATGTCTTGTAAATCACAGGGAAGTGGGTTCCCATACCAAGTCCTTCAATGCAGCCCTGAAAGGGGCCCTCCGTGAAGACCCGGACATAATTCTGGTGGGTGAAATGAGAGATCTGGAAACAATTTCTCTGGCCATTGAGGCGGCAATGACTGGTCACCTGGTTATGGGCACGTTGCACACCATTAGCGCGGCAAAGACTGTTGACAGAATCATTGAGATCTTTCCTACCCAGCAGCAGCCCCAAATCCGGGCGACCCTTGCTGATGCCTTGAGGGCTGTGATATCGCAGACCATGTTCAGGCGGATTGATGTAAAGGGGAGATGTGTTGCGTTTGAGATCCTGATTGCCACTCCGGCTGTTAGAAATCTTATTCGGGAAGGAAAGACCTATCAGATCCCGTCATCCATGCAGACAGGTAAGAAATTTGGCATGCATACCTTGGATGATGCCATAATGGAACTGATGCAAAAGGGATGGATAGACCCGGACGAGGCCTATAATAAATGCGTTGACAAGGCAAAGTTTAAACCATTTGCCAAGAGCGCGCCTGCAGACTTCACAGAGGTTAGTTGAGATGAAACGGGCAGATCTGGTTCGAATTCTAGCCGCTATGCTTGGTGCCTATCCAAGGATATCTGATTTGAATTTTACAGTCGGCAGGCCATGTCAAGTAGCAACAGATGGTAAGCTTCAGCCTGTTGCAATGGATTTTGCCACCAATTATCTGATCCCCTTTCAAACAGAGCAGCTTGCCCTGGGTTTAATAAATGATGATCGGCGACTTTTGGCAGACCTATTTCGTCACGGCTCATGCGACTTTTCCTACTATTTGCGTGGCGGCACGAGGTTTCGTGTAAATGTGTTTTCCCAACGTGGGGTCTATAGCATTGTAATGCGCAAGTTGGAAAGCAAGGTCCCTACTGTTGAGGATCTCAATTTGCCGGATTGCTTCAAGGCAATGGGCAAAGAAAAAAATGGGATAGTATTTTTTACCGGCGCCACAGGCACAGGCAAGACCACATCTCTTGCCGCTATTTTGGATGAGGTGAACAGGACAGAACAACTCCATGTGATTACTTTGGAGGATCCTATTGAATTTGTTCATCCTCACAAAAAGGCCACTTTTAATCAGAGGGAGCTCGGCAAAGACTTTGATGCGTTCGCCGGCGGATTGAGAGCGGCCCTGCGCCAGGCACCGCATGTAATACTGGTTGGAGAAATTCGTGACAGAGAGACAGTGGATGTGGCCCTCAACGCGGCAGAGACAGGTCATCTCGTATTCAGTACCCTCCACACGACAAGCGCGGGCCATACCATCAATCGTATCCTGGGAATGTACTCAATAGAGGAAGAACGCCAAGTCAGGACCCGCCTGGCGGATTGTTTGCGCTGGGTGGTTGGGCAAAGACTGCTGCCCAAAATAAAGGGAGGAAGGGTAGCCATCTTTGAAATTATGCAGAATAACATCCGTGTCAAGGACTCTATCATAAATGGAGAAAGCGAGGGAAAAACATTTTACGAGATCATAGAAAATGGTCAGGCATATAATATGCAAACCTTTGACCAGCATATTGTTCAACTCTTCGAACAAGGCCGTATCGACGAAGAGACATCATTGGCATATGCCAGCAGTCGGGCAAGCGTGCGCCAGGGAATAGATCAGGTCAAGAGCAGGAGGGGTGAGAAGACATCTGATATTGATGGATTGAGCATTGATTCTGATTGGGAAGAAAAACCCAAGGATTTTTTTTGAGCATAGGAGATCGTAAGGTGGATGTAATTTGTACCGGCTGTAACCAGCATTATAAAATAGCTGAAGAAAAGTTGCCATCAGATAGTGTAGCGTATTTTACATGTCCGAACTGTAAAAAGCGAATAAAGATAGAGGCCCCTTCCAGGAGAATTTCACTATCGACAAATAAAAAGACAGTTACTAGTGAATCGCAAGGCTTTGAATATTTTGAGCCAGGCACCAAGACAGCACTTGTCTATTGTCCTGAGTCCCAGGAAAGGGAACTGTTGCAGAAAGAGCTGACCGGCTTGGGGTATGAGGTGAGACTGATCAATCAACAGGATGACATCAGATTCAGGTTTAGATATCACAGATACGACCTGATTATTTTGTACCAAAATGGACCTGAACCAGAAGATGATCTTGTCGATATTCGGGAATATATAAATTCTCTTTTGGCGGACATGCGTAGAAAGATTTTCGTGATCTATGTCCATTCGGGAGGAGATCGCCTTGACTCCATGCAGGCATTTTCAATGGGAGCGGATTTAATAATAAGTCCTTCTGACCTAGTATGTCTTTCCGAAATTCTCTTCCCTGCTCTTGACGCCAAGGAAATAGCTTACAAGGTCTTTTCTGAATGCAAGGCCAAGATGGAGGAGGAGATATTTTAGTGCCTAAAGTGCCTAAAGTTGTGGTGCGCGCTTTCAGCGTGGTTAATATAAATAGATGGAGCGAAGCGATACCTTATGGACGAACATAATCTTGACCGTCGTAGCTTTTTACAAGGATTAGCCGGTGCCGCCGTCATGGTAACCGGCCTTTCAGAAGCCGCAGCCGAAGGGCCGTCAGCGGGGATAGCAAAGGTTGGGCAAAAAACAGCTATTTCCGATATCCGAGAATACAGGGATTTGATTGGAGCACTTGAGGGATTCTCGGCAACGATTATTCGGGAACATCTGGCCCTTCTTGAAAGATATCGCCAGGAATTATCCGACGTTGAATCACAGAATCGGACAATTGATCTTGCTTTGGCAAATCCCCTTGCCGGCAAATGGCGCAACCATGTCCTGGCCTGGATCGAGTTACACAATGCAGTCAGACTTCATGAATTGTATTTTGACGCATTGACACCCAAAAGCGTTAAACCCGGGCAAAAAATCAGTAAGGCCCTGGAGGAATTATTTGGTTCTTTTGATCAGTGGTGGGTAAAATTCAGGGCCACTGCTATGGCAGTGAGGGCTTGGGGCATACTTGCGTGGGATAATCAATCAGGGAAACTGGTAATTTTTGGTCTGGACAATGACTCAGAATGGCCCTTGGGGCTTGAACCCTTGCTGGTTGTGGATATGGCTGAGCATGCTTATGTACTGGATTTTATAGGGCAACCTCTGGCCTATCTGGATGCCTGGCTGGCAAGAATTAACTGGGTGGTTGTAGATTCCAGGCTGGCCATAGCCTCAAAAAAATAAAAAAGGAGAATAATAATGAAAGTTAGAAAGGCTGTGGTCCCGGTAGCAGGCCTTGGAACAAGATTTCTACCTGCCACAAAGGCCATTCCCAAAGAGATGCTGACCATAGTAGACCGACCTATCATTCAGTATATTGTAGAAGAGATAGTTGCATCCGGCATAAAAGAAGTAATTCTGGTAACTGCCTCCGGAAAGTCCGCCATTGAAAATCATTTTGATTACTCCTTTGAACTTGAGATTTTTTTGGCACAGAAGGGTAAAATGGATCTTCTCAGAGAGGTTCGTCAAATATCCAATCTCATCGAGATAGTTTCAGTCCGTCAGAAAGAACCACTGGGCCTTGGACACGCTGTAAAAGTCTCAGAACCGGTAATCTGCAATGAACCATTTGTAGTTGTGCTCGGCGATGATATGGTAGATGCCAAGGTCCCGTGTGTTTTTCAGATGTTAAAGGTCTTTGAAGAATTTCAGAAATCCGTTGTTGCTGTGCAAAAGGTCTCTTTGAATGAAACTCACAAATATGGGATAGTAGAGGGGGAAAAAGTGACAGAAGGGGTCTACAAGGTACAGAGACTTATTGAAAAGCCTGCGCCTGGTACTTCCAAGTCCGATCTTGCCATAATCGGTCGGTATGTATTAACGCCTGAGATATACAGTTGCCTTAACAGGACTCCTCCGGGAGTAGGCGATGAAATTCAGTTGACAGACGCCCTGGACTGTCTCCGGAAAGAACAGGGACTCTATGCTTATGAGTTCAAGGGCAGCAGATATGACGCCGGAAACAAAATGGGATACCTTCAGGCTACTATGAATTACGCCCTTGCACATCCGGATCTTGGTGGAAGATTTAAGGAATACCTGAAGAAATTGGTCGCTGATCTGGATGATTGAGGAATGTTCTTCTCAGGCGAGGGACAAAACACCTGTTGAGCTTAATTCCCCCGGCTGCAATCAACTGTTAGATGTTGTAGTACCCTTGCCCATATACACGGCCCTTACCTACATCTTGTCAGGACATGCTTCCCCCCCGGCTAAAGGTTCCAGGGTCCTGGTTCCTGTAGGTCGCAGAAATATGGTCGGGGTGGCATGGGGAACCCCTGCAAAAAAGCCTCCTTCTGTGGATTTAAAAAAGGTCAAAGGGATACTTGACCAAGGACCTATCTTACCTGAATCTCTTATCAGTTTTCTTGAATGGACCTCATCATATTATTTTTATCCCATAGGACAGGTAATGGCAGAGGCCTTGCCGCCGGGGCTTTTATCCGCCCGGAATCGACGCATATCCCAAATCAGCAATGGTTTGCCAAAGAGCAGGGACTGCCGGCCGGAGTTTCCGCCCTGGTCAACCGAGGTCCCCTCGCAGCTCACCGAAGAGCAGAAAACAGTATTTAATGCCATTTGTGATGCCCTTGCTACCATGGTCTATCACCCAATACTTGTGCACGGAGTAACCGGCAGCGGAAAGACAGAGGTCTATCTTCGGGCATCTAAAGAGTGTGTCAAACAAGGCCGCAACGTGTTGGTGCTGGTGCCTGAGATTGCCATGACCACCCAGGCAGTGGGCTGGTTCGTTTCCAGGTTCGGTAAGGAGGTGACAGTGCTTCACAGCGGCCTGACAGAGGCCCAGAGGCGTAATCAGTGGTTCAGGATAAAAGAGGGAAAGAGCAAAATAGTTATTGGGACCCGATCCGCCATTTTTGCCCCATTATCTGATATTGGTCTTATTGTAGTGGACGAGGAGCACGACCCCTCGTACAAGCAGTCTGAGAAATTCCGGTACCAGGCAAGGGATATGGCCCTGTTACGTGGCCGGATGTCAGAGGCAACAGTGATTCTGGGATCCGCCACTCCGTCCGTATCAAGTTTTAAGAACTCCCTTTCGGGCAAATATCAGTTGGTTACTATGGGAAAAAGAGTGGCCGAACGGTCTCTTCCCGAAGTGGTAGTCGTAGATCGCAGGAAAAAAGAGAAAAGGGATCAACATCATAAACTGGAGTCAGCAAGACCTGAATGGCTTTCCAAAGAACTTAAAGATGCGACAGGGGATACATTAGCAAGAGGAGAGCAGGTCCTGCTGTTTCTTAACAGGCGGGGTTTTGCAACCTATATTTTTTGTCCTGATTGCGGGCACGTATTCAGGTGCCCCCACTGTGAGGTCACGCTTACGTGGCATCGTGGAGATAAAAGGTCGAAAAGCAAAAAAGACGGAGTGCTTCGCTGCCACTACTGCGGGATGGAATCATCTGCCCTGCCTGTCTGCCCGCAATGCAAGGGGCAGGCGGTCAAAACCTTTGGTTATGGCACTGAAAGAATTGCAGCCGACCTTGAGGAAATTTTCCCCGGTGCCAGGATCGCACGGCTGGACCGGGATACAGTACGAACCCGAAGGCATCTGGAAGATGTTATCCTTAATTTCCGGGAAGGGCGTCTTGATATACTTGTGGGTACCCAGATGATCACCAAAGGTCATGACTTTCCCGGTCTTACCCTGGTAGGCATATTATGCGCTGATTTATCCCTGAATTTTCCCGAATATCATGCAACAGAGAGGACT
>JAYEMY010000272.1:0-2189 GCA_034718455.1 Thermodesulfobacteriota bacterium | reverse complement strand
GGATATCAGAAGCCCTGGCTTTGCCGGAGGGCAAGATAGACATCCTTTTCTTCGATCTGCAGGAAGCAGATCCGGATATCCTTTATGAGGCCGTTAACAATGGAGTCTTACTGAAAAACGAGTCTCCTGAATTGCTGGGCGAAAGCATCGAAAAACTATCCCTTTACTTAATACAAAATGAGTTCATCATAACAAGAGCAAAGCAGTTGCGACATGAACAACTGGAGGTATTTTGTGGCACTTGACATAAACCGTATTGAAGAATATCTGAATGATATTACAACCGAGGTATATGATGTTAGATCTGTCCTGGATCAGGCAGACGAGCAGGTATTGCAAGACCGACACCTGATCAAGAGCCTGAAATATTCAACAATTGTAATTGCCGAGGCTATCGGCAGCCTGTTTCAACATATTTTGGCCAAAAAACACACTGTTGCCGTTCGGGGATATAGCGAAGCTTTTGTAAAAGCCAAAGAATATAGAATAGTTTCGTCGGAGTTAATCGAACGTCTCCTGCCTTTTGCGAGGTTTCGAAATATGCTTGTACACCAATACTGGAGAGTCAAGGATCAACTCTTTTTGAAAAATATCAGGGAAGGCCTCCAGGATTTTGACCTTTTTGTAAAAAAAATCAATGCGTTGTACATAAATCAGCTACCTGATTCTAAACGTAGAAGATTATCTGAATAGAACGAAGGGTAACCGTTCACACCCCCTGGCAGCCGACAGGCTTTTGCAGGGTTTCAACTGCGGACAGGGTTGCACCCAAAGGCGTATTCTCAATGGATTGTGCTTTGAAACCCAAAAAAGGCTGTTGGCTGTCAGGGGAGGGAAGTGAATGATTACAACGAAGGAGTTTGAAGGTGAGAAAAGCGCTGATTGTTGATGACATACCGGAATATGTGGATACGATGGAGACATATCTTGAGGACAGATTTGATGTCCTGACAGGGCACTGGTTCTTCCAAGACTTTATATTTTTTCCGATTCAGTCTATAATTATTTGGTGATTGGTTGATACGTTATCTGAATTTAGTTAAGCAGGATAAAATGTGATACTTGTTACGGCAAAAGCACTTGAAAAAACGTATATCGCCGGCGATATTACTGTCAGGGCTATACGCGGAGTCGATTTTGTCATTGAGCCGGCTTCCTTTGTTTCTTTTGTCGGTCCGTCAGGAAGCGGGAAAAGTACTCTGCTGAACATGATTGGCTGTCTTGACCCTCCAACCAGCGGCTTTCTTGAAGTCGCCGGCCAGGATGTGACGCATCTCAGCTCAAAGGAATCAGCCCGTTTCCGGGGAGAGCATATTGGTTTCATTTTTCAGGATTTTAACCTGATTCCAGTACTCACTGTATTTGAAAATGTGGAGTATCCCTTGCAGATGGTGCAAAATTGGCCGAAGGAGAAACGGCGAAAACGGGTACAAGAGTTGTTAAGATCCGTGGGAATGGCTGATCAGGGTGCAAAATATCCAAACCAGATCTCCGGCGGCCAGAAGCAGCGGGTGGCTGTGGCACGTGCCCTGGTTACTAATGCCAAACTGGTTCTCGCCGATGAACCCACTGCCAACCTGGACAGTAAAACCTCCAACCGAATTATTGAGCTCATGAAAGATATGCGGGATGAATTCGGCACTACCTTTATCTTCTCCACACACGACCCTAAGGTAATGAAAAACGCGGAAACTATTTTTACTCTGGAAGATGGGAGATGGGAAGGTGGAAGCCTTCAACCTTCAACCTAAACAACCTATTTTTGACAGGATTAACAGGATTGTCAGGATAAAAAATATTAAGAAATCCTGTTGATCCTGTCAGAGAAGTCCGCCCGAAGGACGCTAAGTTTATGCTCAGTATCTTCAATTTTGCTATCCGCAATCTGCGGCGTTATAAGCGACGAACTTTGCTTACCTCTGTTTTGATTACACTGGGAGTGGTAGCGGTGCTGCTTTTTGTTTCAGTGTCCGGCTCCTTCAAAGCCATGATGATCGGCCAGATCACAGATTCCATGCTGGGCCACCTGCAGGTGCATCGCAAGGGATATCTTGCTTCCATTGACAGCCTGCCCCTGGACCGTAACCTGAAAGGCAAACAGGTTGCCGAAGTAAAGGAAATTCTGGAAGGTAATGATGCCGTGGAGGCTTATTCCATGCGGATTAAGCTGGGAGCCATGTTCAGCAATT
>JAYEMY010000271.1:0-9121 GCA_034718455.1 Thermodesulfobacteriota bacterium | reverse complement strand
CCGTTGCTTATAGGACATACTCTCTGTGCTTATGCCTTAAGCACGGCTCATGAAAAAATGATAAAAATGATCGGAGGTGAGGATGCTTCTTCTGGCAGGAACCATTCCGGTTAAGGACTTACCTCTTTTAATGGGCAGAATTAAATTTACCGAACAGGGAGTCAAGGTAGACAATCAAGTCCTGGATATAAACCGCGGGACAGCGGCCATGCTTTTTGCCGCTTATATGATCTGTCGGGAATATGGTTTGGAAGGCCCGATCGGTATAGTGGCCGGGGATATAGGTGCCAGCGATGGGAGTTTGAAAATCTATGACTATCTGGCGAAAAATCTCCAACAGATGGATGTCAGTGTACTGACCTTCCATTATATCATGCCGAATATCAAAAGTAATAAAAAAGTCCTGGAGAAGATAGATTCCCTAAAAAAGAGACCTGTATTAATCGCTGACGCAGGTGGCATGTATGTAGCCAAGGCCGGTGGTGATAGTAACCGCTATGACGTATTTACCCCTGACCTGGGAGAACTTGCCTTTTTAGCTGATGAAAAGGCGGTCCACCCCACCTACACGCGTGGATTTATATATCATATGGATGATGATGTGCCGGAGTTGATAAGCAGGGCCTTTAAATCAAAAAACATTGCGCGCACCTTATTCGTAAAAGGGAAGGTGGATTATATCTGTCAGGATGGGGAGATACTGGAAGAGATTGATCATCCGAACATAGAGGCCCTGGAAGCGGTTGGGGGAACAGGGGACATGATTACCGGTATAATCAGTGGATTGATCTATGCAGGGAAATCTCCTATAGAGGCCTGCCGGATCGCCGGGAGGGTGAACAGGAGAGCAGGAGAACTATCCAGGCCCACCCCTGCTACTCAGGTCAAAGATATAATAACACATATTCCCGCGGCCCTGAGGGAAGTACTAAAACAGCAAGGATAGACAATGGCGAAAATAATTATCCCTTTTCCACTTCGTAAATATGCCGACAACCGGCGTGAAGTCATCATAGGGGGAGATAACCTTAAAAAAATTATGGAACTTCTTCTGCGGCAGTATCCCGGTTTGGAGACCATCAATCATGATTCCGCTCTCCTATCCATCTTTATCAATAACAGATTGATCAGGACCGGCAGCAAAAAGTGGGATACGCTTATCTTAAATAACGAAGATGAGATTGCGCTTATAATTCCTATAGCTGGAGGATAGGGCTGAAAAAAACATGATTGAGCTTGAGCACATAAATCAGATAATTTTGCCTGTGCTTAATTGGCAAGAAATTGTGGAGCACTGCAAGAGAAAGCTTGAGGGGAATTATCTGCCTGGTGAATCCAAGGTTCGCAGGGCCTATGGTTTGATAGCAGGCACTCAGGATGAATATACCCTGAAAACGGAGCGCATATTAACACTCAAGAAAAATCTAAGGGGTGAAGAGCCTTACAAGACCTATATGGATGGCATTATGGAGCAGCACGCCGTGCCTTCAAAGACACCCTTGAACAAGAGGGGTTGGATCTCAGACCCTATGGAGCTTAAAGAATGTTACGACATATGCGATAGAGATAAGCTTATTGTATTCGGCACATATCATATGCATGTTGTTCCCTGGGAACATGATCCGAAAAGGGATACTCCCACACGCCTCGACACCATTCTGGCACGAAACAGCAATCTTTTTTCCTTCATTGTCTCTATGGTAGATGTCTCTTGTCCTGAAATCAGGGCGTTCTATGAAGGGGTAAAAGAAAAGGAAGTGCCCATCCTTATGGAAGGATTGAATCATGCCGGCTCATCCAATTGATTTTCAGATAAATCCGGGTGTTTTCAGTACACCTGAGTTGGTACAGGTCTTTGATGAAAAAACCAGATACCAGCGTTGGCTGGATTTCGAAGCTGCCCTGGCCGAAGTTCAGGGAGAAATGGGGGTGATACCCCAGGAAGCCGCAGCGGAGATCGGAAAAAAGGCAAGGCTTGAATACATAGATTTAAAGAGCGTTCACAATAATTATCTGCGCAGCCGCAATTCCATCATTCCTTTGATAAATGGTCTCCGTGAGGTCTGTGAAAAGGACTATGGGGAATATGTCCACTATGGGGTAACCACCCAGGATGTCCTGGACACTGCTGAAATCCTTGAACTGAGAGAGACGCTGGCCTTAATATACAGAGATCTGAGGGCACTAGAAATGATCTGCCTTGATTTGGCCAAGAGGTACCGATTAACGCCCGAGGTAGCTCGCACCCACGGTCAGCAGGCCTTACCCACGACCTTTGGTATGAAAGCTGTTGTCTGGCTGAGCGAGATCAGGCGTCATATCGAACGTCTTACATACATTTCTCAGAGAATTTCCATGGGACAACTGGGTGGGGCTGTCGGTACCATGGCCGCTCTCGGTCCTCACGCTATGGAAATCGCCAGGCGTACCTTAAACCTCCTGGGCCTTGAGCATTCCAATGTGCCCTGGCACAACTCCAGGGACAACATAGGTGAGCTGGCATCTATCTTTTCCCTGCTGGTTACGACCTTTGCAAAGATGGCCAATGAAATAGTCCAGCTTCAGAAGACCGAAATTGACGAGTTAAGGGAACCTGTACCTGGAGGGGCTGCAAGTAGCAGCACCATGCCTCATAAGAAAAATCCGGTTATCTGTCAGCGGATTATAGTGCTCTCCCGCCATGTCAGATATCTCACCGATACGATTGTAGAAAGTATGGCCCACGAACACGAGCGGGATGCCGGCTGCCTCTGGGCGGAATGGTTGGCAGTGCCGCAACTCTGTATTTACACAGGTGCTGCTTTGCAGTACATGCTGGATGTAATGTCCGGCCTGGAGGTGCGGGTTGATCGCATGATGGAGAACCTGCATCTTCAAAAAGACATGATTGCCTCAGAATGGCTGCTGTTTCGTCTGAGCAGCATAATAGGCAAGATAAAGTCATCGACAAAACTCCAGGAGTTGTCAGCCAAGGCACAGGAAACCAAGACCTCATTAAAAAATGTGGTCATGGAAGACCCTGAGATCGGCGGCTTTCTCATCCCTGAAGAGTTGGCCTATCTTGACCATCCGGAAAGATATATCGGCCACGCTACGCAAATTGTAGACCAGGCTATTGAGGACATTGAAAAGAAAAGGGCATTAGATCCTGAAAGGTTTTAAAAGTCTATATGAGCCGTTGTGAACTGCACAGCCATATTGTTGATTCACGGTTTTATAGCAGCGGTTATTCAACGCAAGAAGCCCGTAAAATATTCTGCGACAAGTACCGGTACCAACGCTGGTTAGACATAGAGGCCGCCTTGGCTTCAGCACAGGCTGATCTGGGGATTATTCCCAAGTGGGCAGCCGAGGCAATCAATAAAAAGGCACACCTTTGCTATCTCGACCTGGATGTTATCCAGGAAGGTCTGAAAGTCACCTGTCATTCTCTTATCCCATTGCTTAACGCATGGCGGCAAGTGTGTGACAAGGCCACAGGGGAATTTATTAACTTCGGTGCTACGACCCAGGACATCCAGGACACTGCCCAGGCCCTGGAGATTCGCGATGTGTTAAGCATCGTGGAACGGGATCTTCAAATTATTCTAAGGCAACTGATGGAGCTGGCGGATCGTTATGTAGATCTTGTAACCATAGGTCGAACCCATACTCAACATGCCTTGTCCATGACACTGGGCCTGAAGATGGCAGTCTGGCTGGATGAAATGTGGCGGGACTATGAGCGACTGATAGCTTGCAGGGACCGGGTGTTGGTAAGTCAGCTCTTTGGTGGAGTCGGCACGATGGATGCCTTTGGTAAAAGGCCTTTTGAGCTCCTGTCACAATTCTCTCAAAGACTGGGGCTTAAGACGCCGCTCATTGCCTGGCATGCCTCGCGAGACAGAGGTGCTGAATTCCTTGCTGTCATGGCTATGATTTCCGGGACTTTGGCCAGGATTGCGGATGAAATCAGGAGTCTGGCCAGAAGTGAAACCGGAGAACTGGAAGAACCTTTTCATATGAATAAGATAGGCAGCAGTACCATGCCCCATAAAAGAAATCCTGAAATGTGTGAGCAAGTCGTGGTCTTGGCAAGGCTCATCAAGGCAAATGCCGGTCTGGGTTTTGAGGGCATGATAAATGAACATGAACGGGATTATAGGGCAGTGAGACTGGAATGGGTTACAATTACCGATACCTCTCTATTTATCTGCGGACTTCTGTCCATGATGAAGGCCATATTGAAGGATCTTATTGTCCATGAACATAGAATTCGTAAAAATGTTGAAAACGCAGCAATGCTCATCTCAACAGAGGCATTAATGTTTTACTTGGGAGAAACGATCGGCAAAGAGACAGCCCATAGAATTCTTTATGAAGCCGCCATGGAGGCCGAAAAGACCGGCCGACCCTTAATGGATCTGTTAATGGACCATCATAAGATATCAGGAAAGTTTGAGCGAGAGGACCTTGAACGAATTGTTGATCCTGCGAAGCACATCGGTCAGTCGCGAGAATTGACCCGCCAGGCAATTAACTATGTCAAAGAAAAATTGTTTAATACGGCAATGTGTGAAAAAATCGAGAGGGTCTGCCCTCTGAGTGAAAAGGATGGCTGTTGCAGTGTCTAATGCGGATTTTCCAGACCCTGATTTAAGGCGTTACAAAAGACAAATCAGTCTTTCCGGCTGGGGAATTGAGACTCAGGAGAAACTCAAAAACGCAAAGGTTCTGGTCGCCGGGGTAGGTGGACTTGGGTGCCCTGCCGCATTGAATCTTGCCCTTGCAGGCGTAGGATACATCCGGATCTGCGATGATGATTCGGTTGAGATAAGCAATCTCAACAGCCAGTTTTTACATACAGAACATAGCATTGGTACCAAAAAGACCCTTTCAGCCCGGGTGACTCTCTCTTCTATCAATTCGGACATAGATGTTGAGCCGATTTCTTATAAAATTACTGACGAAAATGTGGATGATATTGTGGGAGATTCACAAATTATCCTGGATTGTCTGGATAACTTTTCCGCCCGCTACACCTTGAATCAGTGTGCTGTCCGGAAAGGTATCCCAATGGTTCACGGTGCAGTATGGGGCATGGAAGGGCGTGTCACGTTTCTCTATCCTCCGGAAGGCCCTTGTCTGACATGTATCTTTCCAATGGCCCCGGCCCGACAGGAGGTCCCTGTACTGGGTGCTGTTCCTTGCACTATAGGTAGTTTGCAGGCCATTGAGGCAATCAAATATCTGGCCGGGTCGGGCAGAATATTAATAGGACGTATGTTGATCTTAGACTGCTTCACCATGCAAATCCAGGAACTGGAGGTGCCCAAAAATCCCCAATGCCCTGTTTGCGGAGGATTGAAAAATTAGCTATAAAATGTTGTTATTGTTTGTAATGTGTTTTTATGTTAGGTAATAAAATAGTGCGATTAGCCTTTAGCCTTTAACTATTAGCTTAATGATTATCGGTCTACCGCCATGACAAGCAGGATGTTGTGCTATTACAAACATTTACCTTGTTGAACGCAGTCTCGCTGCCCCCTTTGGGGATTCAACAGGGTGAACCCATTTGGTATTATTTCTAATTAACGTAATACCCTGATTTTGTAAAGCTAAACGTTAATGGCTAACAGCTAAACGTTTAAGTTAGGTTACGATACTTTATGGCATTGCTTATGAATCTTAAAAAGAACCTGTTGATAGTATTGGTGTTGATTGCGTGGTTGGTGCCGGGAAATGTGGTGCGGGCTGATGATTGTGACGAGGCAAGGAGATGGTTCAGCAAAGGTTTGGATCTGCTTGATGATTCAAAAAGGGAGGCCTTGTGTTATCAGAAGGCTGTTGAACTATGTCCGGATTTTTTTGAAGCACACAACAGGCTGGGTGAGGTGTACAAAAATTGGGGAGAGTATGACTTGGCCATAAAGGAGTTTGAGCAGGCCGGGGAAAACCCGTTATTTGCCGAACCACACAATAATCTGGGCGAGATTTATAGAATGCAGGGCGAGTATGACCTGGCGGCAGAAGAATTTACAGAAGCCATAAGGATAAAACCTGATTTCCGTGAGGCACAGAACCAACTGAAATACATCAATAAAAAGTTGGGCAAGTATGATTCTATAGTCAGGATGCCTCAGAGAGAGCGCATTCCCATCTCTGTATTTACAAGAATACCCGGCATGACTCTTCCTAAAGGTAAATTTTTGGTTGATTTTCAATATGAATACTTCGAACAAAAAGGATCCCTAAAGGGAGATGTTGCTCCCTATCTGACAAAAGTAGATGTGCATAAATGGATTTTGGGAATACGCTATGGCTTGAGCAGTAATTTCACAGTAGGTTTAATTCCCAAGTATTTTTTAAAAAAGGCAAAAATTGACATAGAACATCTGGACATGGACACTGAACCTCAGGTAGATGGATTTGGAGATACTGTATTGTTGACGAAATATCGCCTGTGGAAAACAGGAAGAACAAATATTTCAGCATTCCATCTTCTGAGTATTCCTACCGGTGATGACGAAGCAATAGGTAAATCCCATGGTATAGAGCGCAGAATACCGTTGGGCTCAGGGGGATTTGATTTTACACCGGGCATAGCAACTACAACTGTAAAAGGGCCTTTTACTATTCAATCCAATGTTTCGTATACGATCAGGACCGGAGGACAACTTGGCGACCAATTTAACTATAATTTTGCGCTTGTCTTACCACTTTTTTACAATTTTATTTCTAGTATGGAATTGAACTACATGTGGCAGGACAATGCCAGCATGCGGCAGGAATACCAAATAAAATTGGGGCGGCCACCTGAAGAAAGAGAGACCTATAAGGTCACTGTTTCAGAAGAAGCAGGACACACGCTATTTTTATCACCAGGCTTGCATGTTTTTTTAACCAAAGGATTTAAAGTAGAACTTGGTGCTAAGATTCCAATAATAAAACAGGATGATAAGAACGCATTGGTAGAAGATACCATATTTCACGTTGGATTGATGAAATATTTCTTTTAGGACAGTTCCATAACGGTGATCTTGTGTATAAGCTTTGTCTGTATATAAGTTTTATCCTGATCGGTATAGCAGCCGGTTCCCATCCGAAAACGGCTATTTTCCCAACTGATTGCATGGCAGAAGAAGATATCCAGAGCAAGATAGAGCATGATGTCATCATTATTGAAGATAATGAGTTATATCAAAATAATCTTGCCGGCATCCGGATAAGAGGCAGTTTGCCATTGACTATCAAAACGTGCAAAATCTATTCAAATGGAGGGGCGGGAATCGCTATAACCAGACAAGCACAGGTTATGGTGACCAGATGCAACGTCTTTAGAAATGAGAAAGCAGGTATAAATATCGACGATGCTATACGTGCTACCATAAAAAATTGCAGAATTTATAAAAACAGGAAGGCCGGTATAGATATATGCAGAACCAAGGAAAAAGAACAACACATATCGGAAATCAATATTGTAAATAATAAAATATATATAAACAACCAGGCTGGCGTAAGATCTATGCTACAGTCTGACAGGGAAGTTGATTTAGCTATCACTTGGAACGACATATATAAAAATAAGAAGGCAGGGGTCAGGGTAAAAAACAATACCCGATTAGTGGCTAAAGGAAATCGAATCTATGACAATGGGACAGGAGGAATTATTTCTCTGGAATCCGCCATACCACCCAAGCTGGATATCTATCAAAACAAATTAAGCTTTAATGGTGGGCCGGGTATCCATGTCATTAACGGAATTACCGGCCTTATCGGGATTAGAAACAATTGGGTTTTTAATAACCAGCGCTCCGGTATTGTATGCGGACTCTGGAGCAACCCGACCAACGAGCTTCTAAACGTCGAGATCATGAATAATACTATCGTATCTAATGGCAGCGATGATCAGGGGGCCGGCATCAGAAACGATAGCGATGGGAAAGCCATTATCACGAATAATATTATTGCCTATAATTTTGCTACTGGCATAAAGACCAAGGGATGCAGGGGATATTCATATAATTTACTATATGCCAATGGTGATGCAGTTATTTGCCGCGACGATTCTGCTTCAGCCTCTAATAGTTTTGAAAGAGAGCAATTTGCAGGCTGTTCCGGAAAGGGAAAGGGGGATTTAATCGGTGATCCACTCTTTGTAGACCTGGACAATTACAACTTTTGCCTTCAAAATGAGTCACCAGCTATAGATTCCGGGAAAAATGTACGTATATTCGATGATATTTCTTTCCCTCCATCAAGAGGTATAAATCGGAATGACATCGGTGCTACGGGAGGTCCATACGCTGTCAAGCGTTCACAGGGCACCACATCTGCTTTGTTGTCGGGCACTTGAAGTACAGGGAGTACGTCTGCGTACCCTCCGCCTCGCATCTGCAGCACCCTGCGAACGCTTACAGTTCGATTGCGGTAAAACGGGCATTGT
Source organism: Thermodesulfobacteriota bacterium (assembly GCA_034718455.1). Lineage (GTDB taxonomy): Bacteria > Desulfobacterota > Dissulfuribacteria > Dissulfuribacterales > UBA3076 > UBA3076. Next base: position 696 of record JAYEMY010000271.1, on the reverse strand, counting down.
AATCCCGTGAACGGTTACAAAATGGATTTTCGAAGAAAAATGTCAATAAAGCATTTAATATACATAACTCTGGCACTTTCTATACTCGGGCTGGGGCTAAGTTTTATTGGCTGTGTTGCAAAAGCTCCTTCTGAACCTGGTGCCGAAAAGGATATTTCTTCTATATACACATCAGAATCAGAACCTTTAAAACCAGAAAAGTGCGGACGGTGTCATACACGCATTTATTACCTCATTGTAACCGAGGGTGGTAAACACCGGATAGATTGCAGGCAATGTCATGTACAATTCCACACCTATCGTCCAGGAAAGGAGCCGTATAAAGAAATCCTTCCCAAGTGTGAGACGTGTCACGATCAGGTGCACGGAGAGGAATTAGTACAATGTTCCGAATGTCATAGTGAAGTCCACACACCGATGAACATCCCTCAAGGATCTGCCTTGGAACAAGGCTGTTACGTATGCCATCCAAAGGTAGACAGGAAAATGAAAACATACATAACCCAACATACAGAGCTTGATTGCTGTGCCTGTCATCATACAAGGCATGGATATATTCCTGAGTGCACTGAATGTCATCAGCCCCACGCAGTAGGGGGGATGACCCATATCGGGTGTTTAACCTGCCATCCACCTCATAAGGCACTTCAAGTTGTGTATCCAAAGGATATACCGCAGGAGTCGTGTTTTGGTTGT
>JAYEMY010000270.1:0-2195 GCA_034718455.1 Thermodesulfobacteriota bacterium | reverse complement strand
CTCACTATCAATACATTTCTCTGCCGCCTCGGTTATTTTTTCTTCAGAAATTGTTATTGGTTGATTAGCATATGCTACATTATTCCCCTGGCATACACCATCTTCACTAAAACCATTCTTTTTCAATCTGAAAGTGACATTGCGATATCAAAATTATTACACACATCAAAAATATTGTCTACTCTTATTATAAATAATTGATACTATTGCTTATCTACTAACCGCACAGGTCGAAAAGTTTTCAAAGTCAAGCAAACTAAAGAAAAAATATTATCAGTAATATCAGTAAGTTAAAATTTAGATTTTTCAGCATGCATACGTTTACTTGAGAAATGGCCTTTTAATGATTTCAGCTACTTGAATAATGCCATACTGATTTCTTGTGATCTCTGAATATGAAATATCGTGAAACTTTTATGAAAAGATACATTCATCAGTTAATCGAAGAGGGCATTCTGACCATGACTATACCGGACAAACCGCGTAGCTCCAAACAGGTAATCATTCACTTTTCCCCCCCCTGACAGCCAACAGCCTTTTCCGGGTTTCAAAGCACAATTTATTGAGAATGCGCCTTTTGGTGCAACCTTGTCCGCGGTTGAAACCCTGCAAAAGCCTGTCGGCTGCCAGGGAGTGTGAACGGTTACGGTTTTTTTAACCTGGCTGGCGGTTGACCAGAATGTTTCTGCATCCAACCAGAATCAGGCTTTTAACGCGCTGCTTTTTTTGTTCCGTAATGTTTTTGGAAAGGAATTTGGCAAGGTGGTGACGGCAAGGGGCAAAAAGACCGCACAGATCCAACCTTTTTGGTTCCGGCTTGTCCGGGTTAGGAGGTGAAAAACATGGATATCCAGAGGAACGTTCATGAAAATATGGGTTTCCTGTCAGCCGACAGGCTTTCGGAATTCTGCGGTTCCTTGTTCTGCGGTTCGATATTCAAAATGGATGACTAAAGAACAAATTGACAGTCCCCCGGGGCATGATTAGGCTCCTGATCATGAGTTCTGTGATACTTAAACAGCCGTGGGATTTTGCTTCCCTGAATACGTTGGCAATTGAGGAACTTGCCGGCAAGTCAGGGGTCCCGGACATTATTGCCAAATTTCTGTATCAGCGTGGGATAAGTACGCCGGAGGCCGTTGCTCAACACCTCAGCCCTGCGTTGAAATCCCTCAGCGATCCTTGGAAGATGATGGACATGGACAAGGCTGTTGACCGGCTGGTCAAGGCAGTAGCTCAGAGGGAACAGGTGGCCGTATTTGGTGATTACGATGTCGATGGTGTAACCTCGGCAGCCTTGGTCTCCGGCTTTCTTGAAAGGCTTGGACTGAAGGTGACAGTCTATATTCCCCACCGGGAACATGAGGGCTATGGACTTAGTGCGGAAGGGTTAAGGAATCTTGCATCCAAAGGCTGCACGCTTCTGATTACAGTTGATTGCGGCATATCAGATAGTGAAGAAGTCGTCCTGGCACGGGAACTTGAGATGGATGTCATTATCACTGATCACCACGAGCCCCCTGATTCCCTTCCCGGGGCCTTGGCAGTGCTGGATCCCAAACGTTCTGATTGTGCCTTTGCTTTTAAAGAACTTGCCGGTGTAGGTGTGGCCTTTAATCTTGTCAGGGCCTTAAGACATCGTCTTTATGAGCTTGGGCATTGGAACACCGGTCAGGTGCCCAATCTCAAGGAATATCTAGATTTTGTAGCCATGGGGACTGTGGCGGATGTCGTACCGCTTTTGGGGGACAATCGCATATTGGTCCGGGCGGGACTTGAGGTGCTTGGTGGATCCGACAGGCCGGGGATCAAGGCATTGAAGGCAGTATGTTCCCTGAATTCCGGTATTACCTCCACGGATATTGCCTTTCGCATCGGCCCACGAATAAATGCCGCCGGGCGGATGGCTCATGCGGATAAAGCTTTCAGGTTACTCGTCACAGATGATGAGTCAGAGGCAAAGCAGCTTGCCGAAGAATTATACCTGCTCAATCGGGAGCGCCAGGCGGAAGAAAAAAATATATTTAATGAAGCATTAGATAAAATCCGATCCCTTGAAGAGCAGTCTGCCTATGTCTTGGCGAGCCCTGAATGGAAAATAGGCATTATAGGTATAGTTGCATCCAGACTGGTAGAACGATTCCACAGGCCTGTGATTCTTCTTGCGCTGGACGGAGATAAGGCCCATGGTTCGG
>JAYEMY010000269.1:0-2196 GCA_034718455.1 Thermodesulfobacteriota bacterium | reverse complement strand
AAATATTTATATGTATTTTTACTCACTTATTAAACTATTTGTGGAGGTAAGAATATGAAAAAAATGCGGATTTTGAAAAATGAATGGCCGAGTTTTGTTAAAAATTTTAATCGTCAAAATCAGTTCAGAAGGACCTCTCTGACCCTGGGAGAAGACGTAGTAGTCGGAGGACCCGGTCTGCCCCTGGTTGGTTTAGACTATGACCCGGAGAAACGAAAAGTAGATATCTATTTGGGAGGCATGGATACTGAGAATCTGGCCCACCTGAGCCATAGTATCGAAGTGCCCAGGGCCCTTTATCTCATTACGGACGAAGAAGCCTCTAATCCGGTATTGGGAATGCAAATCCAGGGACCTCCAGGGACAAGTATGGCCTATGTGATGTTTGAAGATGAGATACCGGAAAATGTAAGATGCCAGTGGGTAACCAACGTAGCCTATAGCTTCTTTGAGATGAGAGGAGAAAAAGTTCATGGTGAGGACCAGAAAGACTGGTATGAAGCCGAGAGGCTCATAAAAGAGACTATGGTACCTTTTTTGGTGTAGCCTCTGTTCAGAAGCCGGGAGACTATGGGATTTTTAAAAGACAGTTTTAAAGAATCGGGCGCTGCTCTTGATAAAGCAAGACCGGCGGATGAGACCCTGAAATGGGTCAGGAACCGGTTTAACAGCCTGGGAGTGCCTATTCTTCAGGATATCGAACGAGTAGACAAAGGCAGGCTGGGAATACCGGTATATGTAAGCAGGTATAGCCCGTCTGTCAGCCGTCTGACCGGTACGTCCAGGCAGATGGGTAAGGGTGCTACTCCCGCCCAGGCAGAGGCAAGTGCTGTGATGGAGCTGGTAGAACGCTTCAGCCTTTTTAACTTCGTGAAAGAAAGGGAACACCGGACTTGCAGGCGTATGGATATTGAGGACGGCGCAGTACCTAAGGAAGACATGCTTAAGGCACTGCACCTCAACAATCAAGGTGAAGAGGCTATCTCAAGGGCAGGCAGGTTGATTGAGACCCTGACTTTTGATTGGGTGAAGGCTTTTTGCCCCACAGGCGGAGGAGAGTTCCATCTCCCTTTCTTGTGGTTTTGGCCTTTAAACGAGTATAATGGTTCAGCTTCAGGGAATTCATTTGAAGAGGCAGCCGTTCAGGCCCTTTCAGAGGTAGTTGAACGTCATGTCTGTTCCATCATTACCCATAAAAAGCTATCTACCCCGACCATAGAACTTAATACTATCAAAGATCCTGTTGCCATAGAACTTTTGACAAAATTCCAGGATCTGAATATAGAACTGGTGCTGAAAGACTTTTCTCTTGATCTCGGTATCCCGACAGTTGGAGCCATTGCATGGGATCCATCGACTTTTTCATCCAGCAGCGAGATAGTATACACTGCCGGGACAGCTCCTGATCCTCAGCAGGCGGTAATAAGGGCACTTACAGAGGTGGCACAACTGGCTGGAGACTTTGATAGAGAGGGTGAGTATGTAGAGAGCGGACTTCCTAAATTTTCGAGTCTGGATGAGGCATCATATGTGCTTGATAAAGCTGTTCAAGTCTCTGTAGAATCCATGCCGAATTGTAGCTCGGAAAATTTCAGGCTCGAGGTTGAAGGGCTGTGCAAGGCATTGGCAGACGTCGGCTTAAAGGCATATCTGGTTGATATTACACACCCTGAGTTGGCTGTTCCCGCAGTATATGCAGTGATCCCCGGAAATCACTTCAGGGACCGTACCAGAAATCTTGATGTGGCATTCCACTGTGCCCGTCTGGTTGACTCGATAGAACATCCACAAAAGGCACTCTCTATCCTGACCGCCATAGATGATCTGTACTCAGAACGGTACGATACGGCCTTTTATATTGGACATGCATATGAACAGCTTGGGGATTATGCTGAGGCTCTTAAATGGTACAACAGGGCATTTATGCTCAATCCTGCCCCTGAGGAAGTGGCAAGCATCTATTGCCATCGTGGGGTGTGCTTTAAGGAATTGGAGGATTTTACCAGGGCAATAGAGGAGCTTGAGCGTGCCATGGACTCGAATCCGGAACTAAAGGAAATTCATAATCTCCTGGGGTACTGTTTTTATCGTACAGGAAAACACGTCAAGGCCATAGAGGCCTTTGAGCAGGCGATATCCATCGATCCGGGATCTGCAATTGATTATGCCAATATAGCCAGCAACCTCCAAAAATTG
>JAYEMY010000268.1:0-2202 GCA_034718455.1 Thermodesulfobacteriota bacterium | reverse complement strand
TACTGCGAATACCATCTCCAGTGGGAGACCCGGAACAGAGTCAAAGATTTTTATCACAGGATATTCACGCCATGGAAGATTTTCCAGGACAGCAGAAAGGAGCTTGAGAGGGATAAGGAAATCCTCAGGGAAAAATATAATCAGATCCATGAACTCAACCAGGACTTGCAGCGAAAAGTGGATCAACTCACCATGCTTCAGGAGTCCGGCACTGCCATCCTTTCTACACTGAAGCTGGAAGAACTTCTGGAACTGATACTCAAACGGCTCCTGGAGGTAGCCCACCTCGACAGGGCAGGGATATTCCTGTTTGATGAAGACAAAGACAGCCTGATTCTAATTCACGCAGTGGGGGTGGAACCTGATGTCCTTTCAAATCTTAAGGAGTATCAAATACCCCTGGCCAAAAAGGACAATATTATTGCCCGCACTGCCCAAAAAAAAAGGTCTGTTCTGGTAAAGGATGTGGGCAAGATGTTCCTTAATCCTCAGAACCCGCTTTTGTCGAGGTTAAAGCCAAAGGCCTTTGTTTTGGTGCCCATGACTATGCGGGGCAGGCTACTCGGTATCATGCTGGGGGATAATCAAAATGATCGGGATTTTGTCACGGAGATTGATAAGGATTTTCTTACCAGTTTTGCCAACCAAATTGCCATGGCCCTTGAAAATGCAAACCTCTACAGGAAGCTCGAAGACTCGGAACGTAAGTATCGCGAGATTGTAGAGAACGTTAACGAGGGTATATGGATTCTGGATGGAAACGGGACAATCAGGTTTTCAAACTGCCATCTGGGAGCAATGCTGGGTTATGAGAATTTGGTGGATCACAGCGTATACAGTCTTGTAAACGAAGAAGGGAAAAAGGTTCTCCTTCGAATACTTACGGAGAATATGAAGGGCAGAACAGCCAAAGAGGAGATTATGTTGCAGTGGAAGTCAGGTGACCCTGTAAATGTTCTGGTCAGCAGTGTTCCCATCATGACAGATGATCAGTATAGTGGCTGCCTGGCCATGTTAACTGACCTGACGGATAAAAAACGCATTGAAAGCAGATTACTGCAGGCCCAAAAACTAGAGTCTATCGGGACGATGGCCGGCGGCATAGCACATGACTTCAATAACATACTTACAGGTATCCTGGGCTACACAAATCTTCTAAAGCTGAAAACAGCGCAGGATTCCGACATAGGACGCTATGCGGATATTATCGAGCGGTCCAGCCTGAGAGCCGCCGACCTGGTTACAAAACTTCTGGCTTTTAGTCGTGACAGCCGGCCAGGACGATCCTTTGTGTCCGCAGTCAATGAGATTGTGCAGGAAACACTGGAACTTATGAAAAGCTCTTTGCCGGAGAATATCGAGACGGGATTCTCTCTTCAGGAAGATATTCCTTTGATTAAGTGTGATCCCACCCAGGTCCAGCAGACCATTTTAAATATATGCCTCAATGCTCTGGACGCCATGCCTGATGGAGGGCGTCTTTTGGTGGCCACGAGTGAAGTTGAATACAAAGAAGTTTGTGAGCGTTGCCCGGATTCCATGGCACGTCCCGGTCGTTATGTTTGCATAAGCATCAGTGATACCGGGACTGGCATTGAGCCGGAAACAAGGGACCGGATATTCGATCCTTTTTTTACAACCAAAGAAGTGGGCAAGGGGTCCGGGCTTGGGCTTGCCATGGCATACGGGATTGTAAAAAGCAGTGAAGGGTGTATCCACGTTGAAAGTGAGAATGGACAGGGGGCCACTTTTAAACTCTTTTTCCCTGTAACAGAGTCTGCCCCAGAACTTGCAGAAAAGACTCAAAAAAACCAGGCATTGGCCGGATCAGAGACCATCTTAGTAGTTGACGATGAAGAAATTGTCAGGGATCTGACACTGGAGATTCTTTCCGCTTATGGTTATAAAGTGTTGCTGGCACAGGACGGGCTGGAGGCCGTACATGTCTATAAGGCCTTTGGACACACTATTGACCTTGTACTCCTGGACATGATTATGCCCCAAATGGGTGGCAAAGAGGCCTATGAGAAGCTCAAGGAAATCAATCCTGATATTAAGGTGTTATTCTGTAGCGGCCATGGCTCCGATCATCAGGTATGTGAAGAACTGAGAAAGAGCGGTCTGCTTTATTCCAGCAAACCTTTTACAATAGACAAGTTAGTCAGGAAGGTGCGGCAGGTCCTGAATAAGGATTGAGCGATT
>JAYEMY010000267.1:0-2204 GCA_034718455.1 Thermodesulfobacteriota bacterium | reverse complement strand
CCTCCAGATGCAGACACTCTGGCATAATGCCCGTATGGCAAAGGAAAAGCTCCTTGCCGATCAAAAGATTTCAGAAGTCCCTGTGGTTATTCCGGGACGGGGGTCAGGCCTTGTGGGGGGCACGGTCTGCACCGTCCTGGGAAAAGAACAGGTGGAATTGTTGATGCTTGAAGGTTTTTTCCCTGCCTGCAAAAGCAATGAAAGGCCTCAACATCATCCCAGGCTCGGTCTCCAGGAAATGGGATTGCCCTATGTGAGCGATACGGCCATAACCAGACATCTCGCAAGGTTTCTTGATATCCATTCAGATAAATCCGATTTCTCCCAAGGTGTGCCGGGACCCACTGCCATCCTGTTCAATGGAGGGGTATTAAAGCCCCGGATTATACGCCGGCGCATATTAGAAATTATTGCTCCATGGCTGCGTGAAAAGGGATCTTCTGGACTAAAGGAGCTTGCAAGCCCGGATCTGGACCTTGCTGTCTCACAGGGTGCATCATATTACGGTCTTGTATGCAGAGAAGGGGGGCTCAGGATCCGTGGAGGCATCGCCCGTTCATACTACTTGGGGATTGAAGCCGCCAGGCCGGCAGTACCCGGCCTCCCTCCAGCAATAAAGGCCCTCTGTGTTGTTCCTCATGGCATGGAAGAAGGCAGTTCGGTCTCCCTTCCTGAAAGAACTTTCGGACTCGTAGTCGGACAACCTGTGGAATTTCGTTTTCTGGCTTCTACTATCAGGCCGGATGATAGTGTTGGAGATCTGATCAATGACTGGGATAAAACCATAGAACCCATAACGACCCTTCAGACATCCATGGAGGCATCAGGGATTGAACCCGGAACTGTGATCCCCGTTCAACTTGAGGCCACAGTCACGGAAATAGGCACACTGGCCTTGTCCCTGGTCTCAAAAGAAAAAGACCTCCGCTTTGATCTGGAATTTAATGTGCGTGGCTGAGTATATTATTCCATGTCATCTATAGTCCCATTTGATTCCAGGGAACGTCTCCTGACCCAGGCCAAAAAATATATATCTGATCCAGGACTAATAATTGCTGAAAAGGATCGGGCAATACCTCTGTTACTGCGGGCGCTCAAGCTTGGGGAGCTTAAACTCAGGCGAGAAATTATCCTATTATTGGGAAGCTTTGCCAAAGAGGATGTCTATTGGCCATTGTATGAGATTATGTGTGATCAGGAAGAGCAGGACGAACTAAGAGATCAGGCAGCTTTGCACCTCAGTGTAATAGGACCCTTTCTGGATGACCCCCATGCCCTGATTAAAAAATTAATTGCAGACATGAAAAACCCTGATACGGATATTAAAATCCGTGCCATATTAGCCTTGGGCTGGGAAGGCAATATGGGAGCTGCTTTATCCCTGATTGAATGTCTGTATGACCTTGATGAAGAGATACAGGAAGTAGCAGTTAGTGCATTATGTAACCTGAAGGACGGTCGTGTAATCGGGCTTTTGTTTGACAGGATGCAGCATTGCTCTCTGGACCAGAAAAGGGCCATTCTCTTTAATCTGTGGAGGTTCAAGAACAAACAGAAAAAGGTTGCTGAAATTTACAGCAAAGAACTTGAATGCGGGGAACCTTCGCTAAAACTGGACATACTCATACTCCTGGGCCAACTAGACAATGATATGAGCCACGTGGAACTCTATCGTTCCTTCCTCAAAGATCCCAATCCAAAGATAAGGGCCCTTGCTCTTGAGCGCCTGGGTGCCATGAAGTCAATAGAACTTGAGCATGTTCTCCCTTTTCTGGACGACCCTGCCATGGAGGTTAAAAGGACGGCTATAAGTATTGTTCAAAGTTATAAGAAGTAATAATGGGCATCCTTCATTTTATAGTTTACATTTTCAACATTGGTGGATGCCAGCCATTAGCTATTAGCAGTTAGCTATTGGCTTAACAGGCCGTTTTTATACAAGTTTTACAGCTAATACCTAACAGCTAATCGCACAAAGGGCAGTTTTGACCAAAGATAGATTTTCCAGTGGCACTAATCAGATGCAAGGGGAATCTCAGGCATATAATCTTCAACAGCAGGGAATGCTCGAAGGTCTTTGGCAATGGCAGCCTCTAAAAAATTATTTGCCCACCAGATAATGTCTCTATGATGCACTACATCCCTGAGCCTGTGCATCCTGTTATGCCTTTCCGCTTGATCCATATGAAAAGCCTGATAAATGG
>JAYEMY010000266.1:0-9162 GCA_034718455.1 Thermodesulfobacteriota bacterium | reverse complement strand
TATTGAAAAAAAACTTGGAGTTCACGCAGTGTCTCGAAAATCAGCTAATGAAGAGACATCGGATATGTGTGTACGAGCTTTTGAAGCCTTGAGAAACAAATCGAGTATATGTGCTGAAAAAATGGATTGCATTATAGTTTGTACCCAAAATCCTGACGGCCATGGTTTGCCTCACACCTCTGCAATCGTACACAAAAAAATCGGGGGAAGAGAAAGCTGTGCGGCATTTGATATCTCGCTCGGCTGTTCCGCGTATGTTTACTCGCTATGTATAGTACAGTCATTCATGCTTGCCAACAGTATGAGAAGAGGGGTGCTGTTCACAGCGGATCCATATTCCAAAATCATCGATCCAGACGATAAGAATACGTCACTTCTATTTGGCGATGCGGCCACGGTCACTCTTCTTGGTGACACCCCGATATTCGTAGCAGGTCATTTTGCTTTTGGCACACGAGGTAGCGAGTATGAGGCATTACAACGTATTGGTGGTCATCTCAGGATGAACGGCAGAGCGGTTTTCAATTTTTCGGCCACAATGGTACCACAACAGATCAAACAAGTTCTCAAAATGTCAAATAATAACCTCGAAGATATTGATCTCTTCTTGCTTCATCAAGGGAGCAAGTATCTTGTCGATATCATACGACAACGCCTTCAACTTGATCCAAAGAAGGTGCCAACCAACCTTGCAGCTCAAGGTAATACCATTTCATCTTCTATTCCACTATTACTGGAAAATTATTTAGATCAAGGTAATTATAGAAAAATACTGATTAGTGGCTTTGGAGTTGGCCTGTCGCTTGCGAGTGCCATTTTGGAACGATTTTAAAATACAAAAACATTTAGGAGGTTATGATGGAAGTCGCTAAATCACACATCATTAAAATTATCAAGGATGCTCACATATCTCAAGATATTGATACGCTTAACCATGACGCACCATTAAGTGAAAACGGTGTAGATTCATTAGATATGGCTAACATATTGCTTGCTATCGAAGAAAAATACAACATAAAAATTCCAGATGAAGATACAGATAAATTAGTTAGCATCAATGCAATAGCAAAATATATTTCTAATAAGTAAAACGGGGATACAACTTCATGCGTTACATAGTTGCGGGGCATGAAAGTTGTTATAAGAAACGCTAAGAATCGTTTATCAGCAAACTAACTTACACTTAGTGCCTGAACACTTCTGATTCCCATCTGCCATTGCGAGGACTGAGGAACGAACGACGAAGCAATTCCCTCCTTGTTTTCAGGAAATTGCTTGGGTTTTATTTCCCTTGTAGTGACAGGAAAAATGTAATTCTTGGGGTTTTCGTTCAGGCACTAATTAGAAGGAGAAGGTACGTATTGAAATTGTCAATTAAACAGGCTGTTGGAAGCCTTTATTTGCTATTCATTACTTACCTGCCAGGGAATGTGGGAATAGAACTTCGCAGACGCTACTATTCCAAAAGATTACGAAAATGTGGAAAAGACCTTGTCATTTGTACAAATGTTCACATAAATGGTCTTTCAATGATCGAAATAGGGAACAATGTGAAGATAAGAGAAAATGTAATTATTCATACTGGAAAACCCTCTAATCTTACCGAGGACAAGAGGGAAATGATAGAAATTACTTCGTATGATAAGTGCGAAAAGGGTTTGATTTCAATTGGAAATAATTCTCGAATCGCATTTGGTGCGATAATGCTAGGTTATGGGGGTATTAAAATTGGAGAAAACTGTGGTGTAGGCCCAGGAGCCAAAATATATTCCGAGTCTTTCCATTATAAGGGCAGAAATCCGAAGATAATGTACAAATACTCTGAAGGTGCACCTCAAGAACAGCAATGTAATCTTCAAGGAGTAGTGAAATTCAAGGATGGTGCAGGTGTTGCCTCAAACGTTATCGTTTTGCCGGGAGCTACCATTGGTAAGGATTCTTGGGTTGGGCCGAACAGTGTGGTAGGGGTGAAGGCGAAGATTCCAGATTATACGATAGTGAGAGGAGATCCTGTGCGAGTTGTATTTAAGCGAAAATATCAAGCGTGATGGTAAGTGTATGCGAATTAGTTCTAATCGTAGAAAGCTTAGTGAAGATCCCCGCGACAAGCGGATGGGTTATTCAAAAATCATAATAAAATTATGATAAAAAACAATCTTGTAAAAAGATACTATCGCAAATATCCAATTTACTCAACCCAATATGCTGTTATACGCATTGCAGGAAAACATTTAAGAGAAAGCGCTTCAAAGTATTTTTCTGGTCGATTAATTGATATTGGTTGCGGTACTAAAGCAAAAGAATTCCTTATTGGTAAATTTGTAGAAGACTATATAGGGCTAGATCACATTGCTTGTTTGCATGATCAATCTAACGTAGATTTATTTGGAACCGCATATAATATTCCGACGAAGGATAGTTCTTTTGATAGTGTGATTTGCACCGCTGTATTAGAGCACTTGGAGGAACCAGAAATGGCGTTGCGAGAGGCTTATCGTGTTTTGCGCCCAAGTGGCTATGCAATATATACAATCCCTTTTTTCTGGCATCTTCATGAGGAGCCAAGAGATTTTTACCGTTATACAAAATACGGGATCAGGTATTTATTCGAAAAAACAGGTTTTGAAGTAGTTGAGCTGAAACCTCTTTCCGGTTTCTGGATTACCTTCGGCTCTGAATTTAACTATTTTTTAACCAGTATCGCACACTTTGGGCCATTTCAGTTTGTCTTGAGACCAATAATTGCTTTTAACAATATGCTTTGGCTCATTATTGACAGGTTCGACAAGCGTTTTCATCCTTCAACAAAAAAATGGACGTGGATGTATATGGTAGTGGCGAGGAAACCCTGAATGACCCTCAAACAACAAGCAATCTCAGGCGTCAAATGGAGTGGGGCTTCAATGGGTGTTATGACTTCGCTTCAGTTTGTTACCCTGGCTGTGCTGGCAAGGCTTCTTTCCCCTTCAGATTTTGGGCTGATTGGGATGATAATGGTAGTTATCGGCTTTGCACAGCTCTTTGCCGACATGGGCATTTCGAACGCGATTATTTATCGGCAGGATGCAACAAAAAATCAATTATCCAGCCTTTACTGGCTTAACATTATTGCGGGTGTAATAGTTTTTTGTATAGTCTGCGCCTTTGTCCCACTTGTTGTAAGATTTTACCACGAGCCGCGCTTACACGATCTGATCTATCTCACAGCCATGATCTTCCTGATTACGCCTTTTGGCCAGCAGTTTCAGATTCTCATGCAAAAGGAACTCCGGTTTAACAGCCTGGCAAAGATAGAGATAGCGGCATCTGTCATAAATTCAGCAGTCGCAATCACTCTGGCATTTTTGGGTTTTGGCGTTTACTCCCTGATCTGGGGTCAGTTGGCAAGAGCAATTTCAAAGGTCTTGATGCTCTGTAACTGGGGATGGCGTAATTGGAGACCGAGCTTCCATTTATCGAGACAAGATCTCAAAGGATATCTCAGTTTTGGACTTTATCAGATGGGAGAACGGACAACGAATTACTTAAATTCCAACTTTGATTACCTGTTAATAGGATATATGCTTGGTGCCAAATCATTGGGATATTACACCCTGGCGTATAATTTGATTATAAGGCCGTCTTCTATGATTAACCCTGTTATCACAAAAATTGCATTCCCTATCTTTTCAAAGGTGCAGAATGAAACTGACAGGCTTAAAAGAGGATATTTGAGGGTTCTTCAATTGCTATCTTCGATAAATTTCCCTTTGATGGTTGGCCTGGCGGTTGTTGCGCCGGTAGCGGTCCCAGTCATATTCGGTGAACAGTGGTTGCCAAGTACAATCCTGATTCAGATTTTGAGCATTGTAGGTTTGCTCTGTTCCGCCGGGAGTCCCATTGGATCTCTTCTTTTGGCAAAAGGAAGGGCGGACCTTGGCTTCAAATGGAATCTCGCGAAAACAGTTACTCAGATTCCCGCGCTCTATATCGGAGCAAAGCTTGGCGGAACCGTTGGGGTTGCCATTGCATTTGCAGTGATGATTACAATCTACTTTTTTATATTCCATTATCCTATCTTGATACGCACATTGTTGGGTCCCTGCCTCAATGAATATATTGCCAGTATGTGGCCGTCGCTGTGGATAAGCGGGGCGATGGCAGTTGCGGTATTATTATCTGGAATGTTCCTTCAAAACCTGCCCGAATTGCTTGCATTGATTACACAGATCCTGTGCGGCATAACCGTTTATCTTGGCTTGATGATCTGCAATCAAAAGATACTCATGATTGAGATAAGAGACATGATATGGAGCAGAGAGGTTTCATAAAATAGCAGGAAATGGTCTTACGCTTTTGATGAACAACATCAGAAAAAAGAAATGAATTAAACCTGTCAAACTACGGTATTCCGATTGAAGCGAGAGCTCCTTTTCTTGATTACAGGGTTATTGATTTTGTTTTTAAACTACCGCCGGAATACCTGATCCATAACGGATGACATAAATGGATTTTGCGAAATGCAGTCAAGGATATAGTTCCTGAAAAAATATTGTGGCGAAAATACAAGATGGGATTCCCGTTTCCTTATAGAGAGTGGTTAATAACATCAATGCCAGTGGTAAAAAGAAACTTAAAGAGTATCGATTGTCCTTATATTAACTATGATTACGCTGAAAAAAGTCTATTTTGAGCCGCCATCCTGAAATAGCTATATAAGTTTCGTATGCGTAATTTATATATTACGAATATGTTTATGTTATAGCTTTAGATCGACTTCGACTTTTTGCAGTGTAATCAACTATAATAAATTGATAAATAATTACCAAACACTCGCGGATATTATTATGATATTGCATTGAAATCTATGAACTGGCAAGAAAAAGATTTAGGCATTGATGGCTTTTACAAAAGCAAAAAATGAAAATAATCCACTCAACGGATGACTGGCTTGCACTGACTAAGAGCTGGATATACGATCAGGTTCGTTTTATGCCTGATGGAGTTGAGCAGGGAGTCTGGTGCAATAGGTTGGTTGAAGGGCCGCATACGTCCTGGAATGGTGAGGTTTTTGTCCAAAAGCACGGCATCTATTCAAAGGTTGTCAGCATATTATATTGTCGTTTGGGACGATTCATGCCTCGGCCGAAAAGCATTGTAAATTTCAAGAACTACGATGTAATATTCTCACACTTCGGATACTGGGCCTGGCACGATTACTTGTATGTAAGGGGATTGCCGTTAAAAAAAATAGTCCGCTTTTATGGTTACGACGTAGGATTAATTCCAAAACAACCAGGATGGATGGAAAAATATAAGCGTATTTTTGATGAATATGACCTAATGCTTTGCGAAGGACCGCATATGGCAAACGAGCTCGAAAATATTGGGGCTCCCAGGGAAAAGATAAGATGGATTCATTTGGGCATTGATTCTGATTACCTCGCTAAAGAATTAATGCCAACAGAGGAGTTATTCAATCCGCTATGTATACTCGTTGCGGGAACTTTTACAGAAAAAAAAGGTATAGAGTACGCATTAGAAGGGATATTAGAATTTGCATGCGAAACAGGGTATCCGGTTCATTTGACATTAATTGGAGATTCTCCTCCTTCTTTGAGCAAAGAACTTTGCCGGAAAAAAGAGGTTGAGCATCTAATAGAAAAAATGCATCTGTTAAAAAACGTAGAAATTGTCAAAAAAGGATACGTTCCCCTTGATGAATTGAATGCAATAATGAAAAAAAACCTAATATTTATTTCACCATCTATAGAAGCTAATAATGGAGATATTGAAGGCGGTTTTCCAGTCACATTAATCTACGCAGCAGCAAACGGGATGATCTTAATTGGAACTGATCACTGTGATCTCCCAGAAATAGTGCGCGATCAAGTTAACGGCTATATTTGTGAACAAAAATCCTCACAAAGCATAAGTGAATGTTTGAAAAAGATTATTAATATTAATCAAGCCTCTCTTTCAGATAAAAGAAAGGCCTCATTGCAACTAGCTTCAAAAGATTTTAATGCTAAGCTGTTGGCCAACCAAATGTGCAAAATACTTTCTGAAGTAGTTATGGCATGATTACATTTCTCAAATCGACATGAGAAACAGGCCTGGTCATCTATATAAAAAGATAAAAAGCCTCCTCTACCAATTTTCATGCCGGCGCTGCGGAATCCACACCTCGATATGTCTGGATTACGAATAAGCTTTCGTTGGACTGAACCGCTTCGCGGAAAAAATCCTACTTGACATTGGAGGGTATCAGTGACTATTACTTGGGCACAGTCCCTTTTTTCTATAATTTATAGAATATTAGCCTGAGGAAGTCTCCCGCCACGCTCACATTTTGGTTGGAGAGGGGAGCTGGTAACATTTTCACGATCACAACTGTGATCGCGTACTGCGGGCTGGGTTTTTTGTATAGAGCGATACAAGCTCCTATTAGTAGAACTATG
This sequence comes from Thermodesulfobacteriota bacterium, assembly GCA_034718455.1. GTDB lineage: Bacteria > Desulfobacterota > Dissulfuribacteria > Dissulfuribacterales > UBA3076 > UBA3076. The sequence goes on along the minus strand of JAYEMY010000266.1, from coordinate 2,722 downwards.
CCCTTTTTTTGTCGTTTCCGCCAAACACCGTCCCAAGCTCAGTCCGAGGCCGTGGCTCAGTCCAACAACATTTTATCATCCACCCCGCTTTTTCTGGCAACATTATGAGAGATCGACACGGTTCCGGCAATATCAGAATACTGAGAGTATTTCAAGGCGGGACGAATGATAAAACGCTCTTAGTTATCTTCAAAAGTCAAAAGAGTTGAAATGTCATGTGGATAATCATTTTTGCGTTGCCTGATTTAAGTTTAAAAGAATCGATTGGAAATGAAAGCATCGCAATTGTTCCGCACGATGATTCAAGGGTAATTGAAATCACAAATCAAAGCTCATATGCAAAAGCACTCGTAGAAAATTTTGAGGACCAGTTTGGCCGGAAAAATTATCCTTCGCTTTTAATTATCAGCGATAAAGCTCCAGAACATCTTCGAGATATTGATGCAATTGTTGGATTTCGAAACATAGTCGCACTTGTGACTATAATAAAAGGGCACGAACATAGTCTGAATAGCTCATTTGTTGCTTTCCCTTTGTACTCGGACTATTTTGACTTCTATCCTATTACTATTACCAAAGATGATGATGGGTTTTTGACTAAATCCCCATCAATATTAGGATACGATGATGAACGAAAGAAATTCACTGGGCAGACCTCACCCAGTCTTGCTGGCCCGGGACATGTTCGAGCAGAACCCAAAAGCGAATTGTTCGATCAACTGCACAAAGCATGGCAAAGACGATATTTGAGAAAAAGATATAGTGAATGGTCTACTCGAATCCTTTTCAGATCTTTAGAAATGGCGTATCAAGCTTCAACGATGCCCTTTAAAAACAATTCGACGATATATGATTATGGAGCAAGTGCAAGTTTATGGGTGAGTGCTTTTGAAATTCTATCTCATCCCAAGAAAGGCAATGCTAACTTGTTAACGGTTCTTGATTTGATGGAAAAATATGACTGGTTTCACAAAGATTTAAAGCGGTGTTCCTATGTGGTTAAGTATCGCGGTGAAAGAAAACAAGTTAATCTTTCGCAAAAATTATACAAAGAGCTATACGATACCCGAAATGCATTTTTACATGGAAACCCCGTTACACCTGACAGATTAAGGCCCTTTGGAAGACAAAATGTTCCGGCAATCACGAGGTTCGCCCCGTTACTATATAAGGTTGCATTAATATCCTTTTTAGAGCAGTTCAAAACAAAACGAAAAGTCAAAAGGATTGATATGCTCAAGGAATACGCAGTGAAATCAATGACTGAAAGAAAACTGGCAGAGGCATTGTTAACATCCAAAAAGAATTGAAGAAAAAGATAACATCGCGCTTTACTCTGACGGTGCTACGCTGCCGCTACGCACCTGCCGGTAAGCTTGGCGTTGGATGAGAAAGAAATATGAAAGATACAGCCACAGTAAAACTATTCCTAGCCCAAGGCAGTCCGACATCAGTCAGAACTGCCGAACTGTCTAACTGGACAGGAAAAGTGGTTGCGGGACCTCGTTCACAAATCGAAGAGATTCTGAAACGAGAAGAAGCCAACAACCCCGGAGTCTATTTTTTGACAGGAGTCAACCCAGAAACAGGAAGAGACAAAGTCTATATTGGTGAGGCGGAAGTGATTAGGACCCGAATCAAAGGACATATGTCGAAAGACTTCTGGAAAACTATCGTCTTCTTCGTGAGCAAAGATGAAAACCTTACAAAAGCCCACATAAAGTATTTGGAAGGGAAATTGATTGAAACAACAAAATCCGTTGGCCGTTTCGAACTTGAGAACGCTCAATCAAGCGGTTCACACCTTCCTGAATCAGATGCCGCAGACATGGATATTTTTCTATTCAAAATGGAACAGTTACTTCCTATTTTGGGACAAGAATTCTTGAAACCCGTTGTAAAACATGCAGCCAGCAAGAAGGCTGACCTGTTGTATTGTGAGATAAAGAATGTCAAAGCAGTAGGACGACAAACCGACAACGGTTTCGTCGTCTTGAAAGATTCAGAAGCCGTTCTCGAAGAACGGCCTTCGACTCAAAAGTATCAGTACGCAAGAAACTTGCGAAGAACGCTACGCGATGAAAACATTGTGGAAGAAAAGAATGACCGCTTGTTGTTCATCTCAGATTATGAGTTTTCAAGTCCTAGTGCTGCCGCAGCCGTAATCCATGGAGGCCAGGCAAACGGACTGACCTCATGGAAAGATTCAAAAGGTATTTCCTTAAAACAGAAAGAAGAAAAAGACATCCAACAATTGAATGCACTCGATTCTGAATAGCCGCGCGCGGCCATTCAGAACGAGTGATTCACGACGTTATATGGACACTTTGAAAGATATTGAAAATCAAACACCGTTAGGGGAATTGGTTGAATTGGTGGATAAGAGAAATTCAGAAGATAAGGTTAAAACTTTACTTGGGATAAATGTGAATAAAGTATTTATGCCTTCCAAAGCTAATGTGACAAAAAACAATTTACCAAAATATAAAATTATTCAGAAAGGTCAGTTTGCTTATAGTGAAGTGTACCCCATTGTCAAGACAAAAAAACGTAGTATTTAAGGTGTATTATTTTGAGCATATTCCCATTATTAATTAGTGCCTGAACGAAAACCCCCTATTTTGAGGTTCGGGGTGGGCAGCTGCCTTCGTTTTTCTTCGTATGAGAAGAACATAACTTACGTTATACGAACTTTTCGATAGATTGCGCTTCTTAGTAGAAA
>JAYEMY010000265.1:0-9167 GCA_034718455.1 Thermodesulfobacteriota bacterium | reverse complement strand
CAGATTGACTACCGATCTTATAATAATGCGATCGCATAAATCAATCACGAAGGCACGAAACAAGACATAAAAAAGATGAACATCGAACATCGAACGTCCAACATCGAATGAAAAACGAATATCCAATACCGAACATTCAACGGCTATTTCTGTTTCTTCATCTTTTTAGTAGTTTATCTTTTCCTATTCGACGTTCGATGTTGGACGTTCGATGTTCATTCGTCCATCCAGAGGCTTCCCTTTCGTGTTTTCAATCTTTCGTGCTTTCGTGATAATTCTTTTCTTTTTCGTGTGTTGCGCAATCTGACGTGTAGCCGCACAGATCGCAAAATTTAGAACTAAGGTACTAATGGCATGTATGTCGTGATGATTACTCCAGAATGCGCTCCGGTTGCGAAAGTCGGGGGTTTGGGCGACGTTGTTCAAGGTCTTTCCCATGAGCTCGCAATACGGGGGAATGCTGTAGAGATTATCCTCCCTAAATACGATTGCATGCGGTACGATCTAATTTCCGGTCTCCATAAAACTTACAGTGATCTCTGGGTCCATTACCATGATCAACTTTTTCATTGCGATGTATATTTTGGTTTTGTGGATGGGCTAAAATGTTTCTTTATTGAACCCCGCTCTTTTAAAAATTTCTTCAATCGGGGCGTATTTTACGGGCATCATGATGACCCTGAACGTTTTGCCTTTTTTTGCAGAGCAGCATTGGAATTTATGCTGAAGACAAATAAGCATCCTGAAATTATCCATTGCCATGATTGGCAGACCGGACTTGTGCCGGTACTTCTGTTTGATATGTATAAATATCTGGGAATGACCCACCCCAGGGTTTGCTATACCTTGCATAATCTTAAACATCAGGGTGTCACAGGGGAACATACGCTTCGACAGGTCGGCCTGAATCCTGCCGATTATATGACTCAGGATCGGCTTCAGGATAACTCTAACCACAGTGCTATCAACTTCATGAAGGGAGGAATTGTCTATTCTAACTTTGTGACAACTGTTTCTCCCCGATATGCCGAGGAGATAAAAAAATCAGACCTTGGATTTGGGCTCCAGCATACCCTTTATGTGCATAGCGTTAAATTTGGAGGAGTTTTGAATGGTATTGATTATAATGTATGGAATCCTGAAATCGATCCAGATGTGCCGTGCCGGTATTCAATTGATACCATTGATGATAAGTACAAGAATAAAGATGCCCTCCGTAATAGACTATGGCTCGGGCACGATTTTAAACCGATTGTCTCTGTGATAGGTCGATTAGATCATCAAAAAGGCGTTGATTTAATACGGCATGGTATTTTTTATTCTTTAGCAAACGGCTGCCAGTTTGTCCTGTTGGGATCGAGTCCCGATCCGGTTACCAATAATGATTTTTTGGAGCTAAAGCACTATTTGAATGATAATCCGGACTGCCACCTTGAAATCTCATATAATGAAGAATTGGCCCATCTGATTTATGCAGGCGCTGACATGATTCTCATACCAAGCGCATTTGAACCGTGCGGTCTGACACAGATGATCGCCATGAAATATGGAACAGTTCCTGTTGTTCGACATACCGGAGGATTGGCAGACACGGTCTTTGACGCGGATTACGCCCAAAAACCATATCATGAACGCAATGGTTATGTGTTTAATGATTTTGATAATGAAGGGGTCAAATCCGCTCTGAAACGGGCCATAGACCTCTGGTATATCAATCCCGAATATTTTCGGGAACTGATAATTAATGGGATGCGATATGACTATTCCTGGAATCATCCCGCAGATCATTATCTAAATATTTACAATTATATCAAAGAGTAACCAAAACCCACAGAACTGTAAGCGTTTTACAAATTAACTTTTTACAAAACTCCTCAACCCCCGGCTCCTGCTGGGATGTCTCAACTTTCTCAGTGCCTTCGCCTCTATCTGACGTATACGTTCTCTGGTAACAAAGAAGTCTTTGCCGACTTCTTCAAGGGTATGATCGGATTGCTCGCCGATACCGAAACGCATTCGAAGTATTTTTTCTTCTCTTGGTGTCAAGGTGCCAAGAGCAATCCTGGTTTGTTCGACCAGATTTATATTTATTGTGGCATCATCCGGAAGCTTGGCCTTTTTATCCTCGATAAAATCCACTAAGTGGCTTTGTTCGCCATCGCCTAAGGGAGTCTCTAAAGATATGGGATCTCTGGCCATCTTTAATATCTGGGACACCTTATCCCTGGGCAATCCTAGGTGCTCAGCAACCTCCTCCGGCGCAGGCTCTTTCCCTGTCTCCTGTATCAGGGTCCTTGTAGCCCAAACAACCTTGTTCATGGTCTCCACCATATGGACAGGTATACGAATTGTTCTGGACTGATCGGCAATAGCCCTGGTGATTGCCTGACGAATCCACCAGGTTGCATAGGTGCTGAACTTGTAACCTCTTTTATACTCAAACTTATCAACGGCCTTCATAAGACCTATGTTGCCCTCTTGTATAAGATCAGAAAGATGCAGGCCCTGATGGAAGTACTTCTTGGCAATGCTGACAACAAGACGGAGATTGGCCCAAACAAGATGCTTTTTGGCATCTCTGGCAAGTTCATCTCCTTTTTTGAACAGGGAAATAACGTATTCCAGCTCTCTGGCGTTAAGCCCGGATTTCATCAGAGATTCTTCCTCTGAAATATTGCTTAATTTCCATTTTTCCTGATTGAATGCCTGGTATAGCAGATCTTGAAAACATCTTTCGATGCGTGCCTTTCCAAAGGCATTCATCATGGAATACCGGTTTTCCATGAGCGTTTGTTTAATCGTGTTCAAGGCATCATTATCCATGCCTGGCTTTATGAACCTTAGGAACCCACGCCTTTTCTCCTGAAGTAGTTGAATCTGATCCAGAACATTTCTAAGACGGGCTTTTCCACATCCTGCATTGGGCAATTTTTTAGCTTTAATATGATTTACACCTGAATCCTCTGCAGTCATACGACCAGCATTCTTCACAATGGCCCACGCTTGCCCGAGAAAGGCATCAACTACATCGGGAATAGATAATGAGGCATCTACAAAAGCTTGCTCTCCTTCCTCCATAGCCTTTGCTATGGCGATTTCCTCTGTTCTGCTGAAAATCCTGTCGCCCATCTCCTTGAGGTAGATTCTTACAGGGTCTATACTTCCACCCTTTCCTTCATCCAGACAAACACCCTTTACATCATCATTTGATTTCTTTTTAACTACAACCTCAACAAGCTCTACTTCCTCTTTAAACAACCCTGGAGTGGAACCCTTATCCAGCTCCAGGACGCCCTCGTCTTCTTGATCGATATTTTTATAGAGGCTTTGCCCTTCCTCATACTTTCCACGACATGTTCGGCTGGCTTTTTTTGTCCTTTTAGAAACAGGTTTCTCGATATTTTTCTCCCAAATGGTTGGCTGATCTTCCATTAAGTAGTGCAAATCACAGATCTCTTCTTCCCTCATCAATTCCTCCTTCCGGTGGGTTGCGGTAAAACGGGCGTTGTGATCCCGTGAACGGTTACCTTTTTCCTAAAGGTGGCATGAACTTATTTATCTCCCGTTCCTTACCTGAGCTGTAGTATCTGCCTCAAGAGATCTTCGTTATTCACCACCTCTGCAGGGGCTTTGATCTGTTCCAAAACATTCCATCTCAAGATCTTATTGCGACGATCCTCACAATATTTTTTCAAGTCCGACAATATCTTTTCTTCCATATCCTCAAATGGGGCAAAATCTGCAGAAAGTCGCATGGCCAAAGTCCTTAATTCAGGTACAGACTCAAGCTGATCATACAGGTCAGAAAGAGTGAGATGCCCTGACATACTGTAGAGATGCGACATTGCCATCCAAAGCTTCCTCAAAGTCGGGATCTCAATCCACAGATCCAGGCCTGCATCCAAAAAAGTCTCCATATACTTAGGACGCCCGAGCAGAAAACTTATCAGTTTAGCCTCCGCTCTGTTTTCAGGACCTTTGTGGATTTTGGCCTCAGCAGACAATTCGTAACGCTTTCTAATATTGGGAACGACAGTACTGGTGCTGGTATTCAGACGTTCCCAGAGGCTTTCCTCTCTCACTCCTAATTTCTGAGCCACATGCCCTACCAGAAGCGATTTTCTGACCGGATCACTGACAGGTTGAAGGATCGACAGCACATCTTCTGTTGTCCTGAACCTACCTTCCGGGGCTTTTCCATAGGATGCCAAGCCTTGCTGAATAGCAAAATCAAGACCGGTACCGGCTGTATCTACCGTGATCTCCCAGGAATCCTTGCCCTCACGCCTGACAAAGCTATCCGGATCATCTTCAGCAGGAAGATTCAGCACCTTGACCCTGAGATTCAGTTTGTAAAAGAACGGAAGCGCCCTGAGGGCAGCCTTGACCCCTGCAGCATCGCCGTCAAAAACCAGAACCCAGTCCTTGCAAAGTCCTCTTAGTTGCTTGACATGGTCTTCAGTCAAGGCCGTGCCCAGTGTTGCAACAACCTGGTCTATATCAAACTGAGCCAAGGCCAGGAGATCCATGTATCCTTCAACCACATAGCCTGCGCCGGCCCGTCTGATTGCTCCTTTATTTTGAGACAGACCGTAAAGGACCCTGCTTTTGTTGTAGACAGGAGTTTCTGGAGAATTCAGGTACTTGGGATGTCCATCTTTCAGGATACGACCGCCCAAAGCCACTGCCTTCCCTGACCTGTCAAGGATGGGGAAGATAATTCTCCCCCGAAAACGGTCATAGTATCTCTTCCCGCTTTCCCTGGAGACAATCAGACCTGCCTTTTCTGCCTTGTCGAGTGATAACCCTTCAGTCTTTAAATGATTTATAAGACCATCCCACCGGTCATTGGCCCAGCCCAGCCGGAACCGGGAAATGATGTCGGATTTCAGACCACGTTTTTCAATATATGCCCGTGCATCACCGGCTCCGGATGAATGAAGGAGATTTTTGTGATAAAACTCTGCTGCCGCCAGATTAAGACGGACTAATTCTTCCGTCTCCATATGACGCTTTTGATCCCGGGATGATCTCGGTTTTTCAGGAATGATTATGCCGTAACGGTTGGCCAGGGTCTTTACTGCTTCCACAAAACTCATGCCCTGCATCTTCATGAGGAAGTTGAAGACGTTTCCGCCTTCGCCGCACCCGAAGCAGTGAAAAATCTGTTTTTCTTCGCTGACTGAAAAGGAGGGATCTTTATCCGGATGGAAGGGACATAGGCCGATCCAGTTTCGGCCGCTCTTTTTCAACGGCACATATTCTCCGACAACCTGCCGAATATTGGCAGCTTCAAGTACGTTTCTAAGGACGTCTTCAGGAATATATGAACTCACGCCATACGCCCTTTAACTCAATATACCTAAAGGAGATGATGCATAAAGGATCAAGGATTCCTCTCTCCAAAAATCCGACCGCAAAGTCATGGAAACCACCACTTTGTTGGATGGTCATATTAACAAGGCAGGCCAGGCTGTCAATAACCGGATTGTTGATTGGTCTTGCGAGCTACCTCGCGGGCTGACTGCCATGCGTCATTGGATTGATGATAACCGTTCACGGGTTACATTAAAAGATGAACGTCCAACATCGAATGAAAAACAAATATCCGATACAGAACATTCAACGGCTATTTCTGTTTCCTCTAAAATATCATTTAGTAGTTCAGATTTTTTAATAAGCAGCCTTTTTTCCAGGTCATAAGTCTGTTTTTTCATCTTTTCCCATTCAAAATTCGATGTTGGACGTTCGATGTTCAGTGTTTATCTTTTTCCTGCCCCTTGCCCAAATGCCGGCAAGAGCTGTCTGGAAATCCTTGGGAAGACGGGTAAGGCGGCCGGATCTATCCGTTGCCGCGTGAACGGTATAGCCTTTAGCCAGTAAACGCTGGTCATTAAATCGATGTATTAGAAAATGAAAACGAATGGAGAACTTAGAAAGATTTTTCAGTGAAGTTGATATCTCAAGCAGGTCGTCATAATGGGCTGGGGCCTTGTAACGGCAGTAGGCCTCGCTCACAGGAAGTATAAGCCCTTCATGCTCAAGGTCGCTATAAGATATCTTGAGCATGGACCGCAAAAACTCAGTGCGCCCCATCTCAAAGATTCTCAGATAGTTCCCATAGTACACCACGCCGCCGGTATCAGTATCACCGTAAATCACCCTATATGAGAGGCGGTGTATTGGTTCCCGGAGTTCAATTGGGCCGGGCGATTCTTTGTCCATTTGCCTTTTTTTTCGGATTGAGTTCCACTTCTCTAGGCGTTACGCCTATGAACCTCTCCATCAACTTATGGCCCTCTTTGATCATTATAGGGCTTTGCTCGGCCGCAGGTTCATTAAAGGCCGCATCTGAATTGTCTTGCGGGCTCAAACTGTCATAAATAACATAGGGTACCGGTCCCGGACCATGGGTTTTAAGGCTCACCGGCGTATAGTGATCCGGGGCAACCAGTATCCTGTAAGATCCTCCCATATCCCTCAAACCATCCATGACAGGCCTCACCACTTCTTTATCGAAGCGTTCTATGGCCCGGATCTTTTCGCGAAGATTACCCATGTGACCTGCCTCGTCAGGGGCCTCAACATGTACAAGCACAAGGGTTTTTTCCTTTAAGGCTCTCAGGGCTGCATCCGCCTTTCCCCTGTAGTTTGTGTCCAGGTAACCGGTAGCCCCCGGCACATTAATAACCTCCATGCCCGCCCAGACACCCAGACCTTTTATGAGATCAACCGCAGCCACAACCGCGCTATCTATGTCGTAGAGTTGGGAAAACGTGGCAAGTACCGGCCTTCGGCCCTGGCCCCACGGCCATAGTGCGTTTGCCGGAGGTTTTCCCTCGGCCCGTCTCTTTTCGTTGACAGAGTGACGATGGAAAAATGTGATGGCTTTGGTAAGAAGTTCATATAAAAGTGGCTCCTCTTCATAAATATGCCATGCTTCAGTAACATCCATTCCTGTGAAATCATGAGGTGGTACAGTGGAAATACCCTCAGGACCACCGCGCCAAAGTAACAGATGGCGGTAGCTTACACCTGGAAAAAGCCCAAAAGAACGACTGACCACTAATGGAGCTAAGTCCTCTATGAGCATGTGGGCTTCCTCAGTGCTTATGTGGCCGGCGCTATAGTCTTCCATGTAGACCCGGCCCTCTCTAAAACTCAGGGTAACCAGATTGCACCTGAATGCTACGTCCTCTGGGTTCATCTGGATACCCATAGCAGCGGCCTCCAAAGGTCCACGGCCGGTATAAAATTTTTTAGGTGAGTATCCTATGAGTGACATATTTGCCACATCGCTCCCCAGAGGGAAACCCTCCGGAATAGTAAGTACCCTGCCCAGCTCTCCCAACTTGGCCAAGTGGTCCATGGCAGGAGTCCTTGCCTTTTCTAAGACAGTCTTGCCCTCCAGATCGTCGATTGGTAAATCAGCCATACCGTCTCCAATGAGTATCACATACTTGGAAGCCGGAAGCTCCATCTTAGGTGTATCTTGAGCCTGATCAGTAGATTCGGCAACATTTATTGTGTTAACGTCGGTCACAACAGAACTCCTTCTTAAATAAAATTCTTCATCCCTAAAGGGTCTTAAGATCTTCAATGCGGATGACCATAGTTTCACCTGAAATTACGTCAAGTGAGCCAATTTGCTTTAATGCTTCGCGCACTTTGGCCTCATGGGCCTCATGGGTGAGTATCACTACAGAAACCGATGACTCTCTACCTCGTCCCTTCTGCACGACCGAGGCTATGCTGATACCCATGTCCCCCAGGATTCCGGATATCCGGGCAAGGACCTTCGGCTTATCCACAACAGAAAACCGAAAATAATAACATCCTTTCAAAGAATCCATCGGTCTCTTTTTCAGAGGCTTAAGCATATTATATGGAAGTCCTAATGATGCTATCCTTCCAACAGCCCCCCCGGCCAGATTTCTGGCCACATCCACTACATCAGCCACCACTGCGCTGCCTGTTGGCATCTGCCCGGCTCCCAGGCCGTATAGCAACACCTTTCCTACTGAGTCGCCAATGCAGTAAAAGGCATTGTAGACTCCCCCAACCTGTGCCAAAAGATGGTCTGACGGGATCATGGTCGGGTGGACTCTCAGCTCAAGCCCATCACTGTTATTTCTTGCAATGGCAAGAAGCTTGATCCTATATCCAAATTCCTTTGCAAAGGAAATATCCAGAGGCGAGAGTTTGGATATACCCTCGATGTAGATATCTGAAAGCTTAACCGGGGTACCAAAAGCCAGCATGGCCATGATGACAAGCTTGTGGGCTGTATCAATACCCTCAACGTCATAGGCAGGGTCCGCCTCAGCATAGCCGAGGCGCTGCGCGTCTGCCAGCACATCTTGAAAGGCCATGCCTTCCTCGGTCATCCTTGTGAGGATATAGTTGGCAGTGCCATTCATTATGCCCATGACCGTGTGAAGACGGTTTGCCACAAGGCCTTCTTTTACTGCCTTAACAACAGGTATGCCGCCGCCCACACTGGCCTCAAATCCCAGCTCAACGCCATGTTTTGCTGCTGTCGCAAAAATCTCATGGCCGTGAGTTGCGAGCAGGGCCTTGTTTGCCGTGATAACATGCTTTCCTTTTTGAATAGCCTCTATCACAAAGGTCCGGGCCGGCTCAAGGCCGCCTATGAGTTCAATAAATATGTCTATTTTCGGGTCATCAAGAAGGGACCTCACGTCATCAGTGAGGATCTCTGAGGGTACTGGAAAATTCCTGGAAGTAGTAATGTCCATGTCACAGATCCGCGCAAGCCTTATTCTGGTACCTGTGCGTTGCTCTAAAAGTTCTGATTGTTCCAGCAGGATCCTGGCCGTACCACTCCCAACGGTCCCAAAACCCAGCAGACCTACGTTTATAGTCTTACCCATAGGATTATACCCTCTCCATGCTACACGACACCAGTTTTTAAATTGGCCGCCTTCGGCGGGACTTCTCTGACAGGATGAACAAGATTTAGGCATCCTTCATTCTGTAGCTTACACTTTTCGAGGTTGGTTCTTTAGTCATCCATTTCGAATATCGAACCGCAGAACAAGGAACCGCAGAATTTCGAAGGTATCATTTCGACATTCGATATTTCTTGTTCGATATTCTGCGGTTCAAAAAAATAAAAAGTGTAAACTACTTTTATGCCTATATGA